>NZ_PVWS01000099.1:0-328 GCF_004126395.1 Roseovarius sp. A46
CACCTCCGGTCATTGGACGGCTGGAGGTCGGTCTTCAGGTCATGTGCGAGACAAATGCGCTTTAGGCTCCGAGTGCGCGTCTTTGAAACGTTTGCCGGGTCAGGGTCGTCTTCGCGGTCGACACGTCAGTCGCCGCATGATGGGTCTCCGCGGAGGAGCCTTCCAATGTGCGAAACGCACTCGGCTGTTTTAGCTGGTGCAACTTGGCCTGCCACTGAACTTTCATCCAGCCGGAACCGGAGCCCTTTGGGTTGATACGCCGACAGGCGCAGGTGGAGCAACCGACAGATGCGCGGAGCTTTCAGGTGGCGCAGCGCGGCTGTTGGTT
>NZ_PVWS01000100.1:0-319 GCF_004126395.1 Roseovarius sp. A46
CCAAGCCATCCATAGCACCCTTGATCACCCACGGCGCAATCATGGCATTGGCGGTGAGCCCCGCGATGAACGTCTGCGTGCCCCACGAGCCGAACGGTGCGTCCATGACCAGGCGATCCCCGCGCGGCGCCCATCCCCGCAGCCGGGTCAGGTTGGTTTTCACCGAGGTTTCATAAATGAAGACAACGCGCTCGGGCCGGGCCGACACAGCCGGAATACGATGCCTGAACCAGTCTTCGCGCTGTTGCCTTACCTTGGTTCGGCGACGCTCGGCGGCGACCAGCGACTTTTTTTGTGTGTATAGCCGAGCTTGCGGAGG
>NZ_PVWS01000101.1:0-308 GCF_004126395.1 Roseovarius sp. A46
TTCTTCTTCATCGCATCACGCAGGCTGGGAAAGGCGGGCTGTTTCGGCATCGGCAGGACTCCTCTGGCGGACGCCCCAAACCTATCAGATTAGGCAGAAAGTCGCAGGTTTTTCAGACGTTCCTTGATGAAGCAAAATTCAATTTACGTATGAGCCTAATTCTTTCATTTTGTCAAATTCCGGAAAGTCTGAACAACGCCTTCTGCTGCGCCGACGCGCCGATGTGAGGGCCATGCCGGGCATCAGGCAGCTTGTTTCCAGCGGCTTTCGGGCTGCTTCGGCCGCTCGGTTGGTGGACAGGCCAATTC
>NZ_PVWS01000102.1:0-288 GCF_004126395.1 Roseovarius sp. A46
CGCGAGGACGTTCACGGACATGTTCGAGGCCATAGCAGAGGTCTGCGATCTCTACTCGCCACAAGAATGCTGGAAATACTTCAAGGCTGCTGGATATGTCTCAGGTTAAAGGCGGAATGCTTTAGCGCGCCTATTGCATGTTTTTCGGGAAAGCAGAAATAAAGGAAAGTCTGAACAACGCCTTCTGCTGCGCCGACGCGCCGATGTGAGGGCCATGCCGGGCATCAGGCAGCTTGTTTCCAGCGGCTTTCGGGCTGCTTCGGCCGCTCGGTTGGTGGACAGGCCAAT
>NZ_PVWS01000103.1:0-272 GCF_004126395.1 Roseovarius sp. A46
AGCGCCGACGGGTTCTCGGCTTCCGGGTCAAAGAAGTCATACACAGCGCGGGTTTCCGCCTGGTTCGAAAACTCGGTCGCGATCGCTTCCAGCGACATGCCATCCGCGTTGGGATTGTTGTCCTCGAGATGCTCGACAAGAAGCGATTCCCAGAACTGGAAGCCAGCCGGGTCAGGCGCACGGTCGTAGTACAGAATGTAGATCGACGCGAGCTGCTGCTGCGCTGTGAGTGTGTTGATATCTAGCGGCATTTTAAGTCCCTTCCGTGGAGC
>NZ_PVWS01000104.1:0-257 GCF_004126395.1 Roseovarius sp. A46
TATCAGATCGACCGCATAAATCGCCATCAGGCCGATGCTCGCCGTAAAAGATGAAACCGACACGTGACGCATAATGCTGCCAGTGGTGAACACCGCCTTGTTCTCGGTCGTCATCTCAAATCTCTCTAGGCTAGGTGTTCAGTCCCGGCATCTGGTGGATCGGGTCGAGGATGAAACGATCCGGCTCTGAAATCCAGACCTTGCAGATGTATTCGTATGGCGTGAGGCCACCGAGGGTCTTGAGGCGCCGGGCGAAA
>NZ_PVWS01000105.1:0-255 GCF_004126395.1 Roseovarius sp. A46
GCCACATGATCAAGGGCGTCTCCGAGGAAACCACCACCGGTGTGCACCGGCTCTACAAGATGATGGAGAAGGGGCACCTGCCGTTCCCGGCGATCAACGTCAATGACAGCGTCACCAAGTCGAAATTTGACAACAAGTATGGCTGCAAGGAAAGCCTCGTCGACGGCATTCGCCGCGCCACCGACACGATGATGGCGGGCAAGGTCGCCGTCGTCTGCGGCTATGGCGATGTCGGCAAGGGGTCTGCCGCGAGCC
>NZ_PVWS01000106.1:0-255 GCF_004126395.1 Roseovarius sp. A46
GGCTCGCGGCAGACCCCTTGCCGACATCGCCATAGCCGCAGACGACGGCGACCTTGCCCGCCATCATCGTGTCGGTGGCGCGGCGAATGCCGTCGACGAGGCTTTCCTTGCAGCCATACTTGTTGTCGAATTTCGACTTGGTGACGCTGTCATTGACGTTGATCGCCGGGAACGGCAGGTGCCCCTTCTCCATCATCTTGTAGAGCCGGTGCACACCGGTGGTGGTTTCCTCGGAGACGCCCTTGATCATGTGGC
>NZ_PVWS01000107.1:0-255 GCF_004126395.1 Roseovarius sp. A46
AGCATGTGCTGCAAGAACTCCCATGCGGTGCGCCTGTCGGCCTTCTCGACGAGTTGGGTCACCGCGAACTTGCTTGTTCGGTCAATGCCGACGAAGAGATAGAGCTTGCCCTGGGCGGTCTGCACCTCGGCGATGTCGATGTGGAAAAAGCCGATCGGGTAGCGCTTGAACTTCTGCCGTTTCGGCTTGTCACCGGCCACGTCCGGCAGGCGTGATATGCCATGGCGCTGCAGACAGCGATGCAGAGAAGACCGC
>NZ_PVWS01000107.1:279-534 GCF_004126395.1 Roseovarius sp. A46
GCGGTCTTCTCTGCATCGCTGTCTGCAGCGCCATGGCATATCACGCCTGCCGGACGTGGCCGGTGACAAGCCGAAACGGCAGAAGTTCAAGCGCTACCCGATCGGCTTTTTCCACATCGACATCGCCCAGGTGCAGACCGCCCAGGGCAAGCTCTATCTCTTCGTCGGCATTGACCGAACAAGCAAGTTCGCGGTGACCCAACTCGTCGAGAAGGCCGACAGGCGCACCGCATGGGAGTTCTTGCAGCACATGCT
>NZ_PVWS01000108.1:0-255 GCF_004126395.1 Roseovarius sp. A46
CCTCCGCAAGCTCGGCTATACACACAAAAAAAGTCGCTGGTCGCCGCCGAGCGTCGCCGAACCAAGGTAAGGCAACAGCGCGAAGACTGGTTCAGGCATCGTATTCCGGCTGTGTCGGCCCGGCCCGCGCGCGTTGTCTTCATTTATGAAACCTCGGTGAAAACCAACCTGACCCGGCTGCGGGGATGGGCGCCGCGCGGGGATCGCCTGGTCATGGACGCACCGTTCGGCTCGTGGGGCACGCAGACGTTCATC
>NZ_PVWS01000010.1:0-102864 GCF_004126395.1 Roseovarius sp. A46
TGCGATCGAGGCATGAAGGGTCTCGCGCATGCTCCAGCCCATGACCTTGCGGGTGTGCATGTCGATCAGCGCCGCAAGAAAGAGCCAGCCTTCGCCGGTCCGGATGTAGGTCAGGTCCGCGAGCCATCTGGGGAACATCAGTTATGATGGGTGGAAACATCATTCTTGATATGTATACTGCGCAGTAAAAGAACAACGAACCCATCAACACAGGGAAGGGCTATCCATGAAACAACTCTCTGCCATCCTCCTGTCGGCCGCGTTCTCGACGGTCGTCGCGACGGGCGCCTTGGCGCAGGATCCGGTCAAGATCGGCATGATGCAGGGCTTCACCGGCCCGACAGAGTCACTCGTCAAACCGATGGCGCTGGGCGGCGAAATGGCGATCAAGGAAGTGTCGGACAGCGGCGTGTTCCTCGGCGGCCGCGAGGTCGTCTCGGTCCGCGGCGACAGCACCTGCATCGACGCCGGTGCCGCCACGGCCGCGGCCGAGCGCCTGGTGACGTCCGAGAACGTCCACGGCATCAACGGGGCGACCTGCTCCGGTGCCACCACGGCGGTGCTCAACAACGTCGTGCGCGCGAACGGCATCGTCATGATCTCACCGTCGGCGACTTCGCCGGCGCTGTCGACGATCGAAGACGGCGGCTATTTCTTCCGCACGGCCCCGTCAGACGCGCGTCAGGGCCAGATCATCGCCGACATACTGGAGCGTCGCGGAATCGGTTCCGCCGCGCTGACCTACACAAACAACGACTACGGCAAGGGTCTCGCCGATGCGATCCAGGCGGCCTATGAAGCCACGGGCGGTGAAATCACCGCCGTCGCGGCGCACGAGGACGGCAAGGCCGACTACTCGGCCGAGATCGGCACGCTGGCGTCAGCCGGCGGCGAAGTGCTGATCGTGGCCGGTTACCTCGACCAGGGCGGCAAGGGCATGATCCAGGCCGCCCTCGATACCGGCGCCTTCAGCAAGTTCGTGCTACCGGATGGCATGGTCGGCGAGGCGCTAACCAATCACTTCGGCGACGCGCTGGACGGTTCCATCGGCACCAATCCGGGCACCGACAGCCCGGGCGCCTCGATGTTGGCCGAACTGGCCGAGGGCAAGGACTTCAAGGGCGACGACCCATACGTGCCGGAGGCCTACGACGCCTCGGCGATTATGCTGCTCGCCATGCAGGCCGCCGATTCGACCGACAGCGCCGTCTACAAAGACAAGGTGTTCGACGTCGCCAACGCCCCGGGCGAGAAGATATTCCCGGGTGAGCTTGCCAAGGGCCTGAAGATTCTGGCCGAGGGCGGTGAGATCGACTATGTCGGCGGCACCGCGCTGGAGCTGATCGAGCCGGGCGAGTCCGCAGGCAGCTTCCGCGAGACGGAGGTCAAGGGCGGCAAGTTCGAAACGGTGATGTACCACTAAGGGCATCGCCGGGCGACGGCCTGCCTTCACAGGAACGGCTAGGGAGCTCGATCCCTCGCCGTTCCTTCTTTACCGGAAACCGGGATTGATTGAATGATAACGGTCGAAAGCGTCGCCAAGAATTTCGGCGGCATTCGCGCAGTCGACGGTGTCTCGCTGTCGATCGAGAAGGGCTCGATCACGGGACTGATCGGCCCCAACGGCGCCGGCAAGACGACGCTGTTCAACATCATCGCGGGCGCCTTCCCGCCGTCCTCCGGCGCTATCTATCTGGATGGCGAGGACGTGACCGGCCTGGAGCCGCACGAGCTTTTCCACAAGGGCCTTCTGCGCACTTTCCAGATCGCGCATGAGTTCTCGACGCTCACCGTGCTGGAAAACCTGATGGTCGTCCCCGGCGACCAGCCAGGCGAGCAACTGCGCCACAGCTGGTTCAATTTCGGTCGGGTCAAGGAGATCGAGGCGAAGAACCTCGAGCGGGCGCTGGAGGTGATGGAATTCCTGCAGATCGACCACCTGAAGGACGAACTCGCCGGCAATCTCTCGGGCGGCCAGAAGAAGCTGCTGGAGCTGGGCCGCACCATGATGGTGGACGCCAAGATCGTGTTCCTGGACGAGGTCGGCGCCGGCGTGAACCGCACCCTGCTGAACACCATCGCCACCTCGATCAAGCGCCTCAACGAGGAGCGCGACTACACATTCTGCCTGATCGAGCACGACATGGATTTCATCGCGCGCCTGTGCGACCCCGTCATCGTCATGGCCGAGGGCAAGCTCCTCACCCAGGGCACGATCGAGGAGGTCAAGAACAACGAAGAGGTCATCGAGGCCTATCTCGGCACGGGCCGCAAGCACGAGCGGAAGGCGCCGGCATGAGTTTCCTGAGCGCGACCGGCATGACCGGCGGATACGGCGGTGCCGACATTATCCACGACTGCACCATCACCGTGGAACAGGGCGAGATCGCCGTCGTCGTCGGCCCGAACGGTGCTGGCAAGTCGACGGCGATGAAGGCCGTCTTCGGCATGCTCGACCTTCGTGAGGGCACCGTCACGCTGGACGGCAAAGACATCACCAACATCGCCCCGCAGGACCGGGTCTCCGAGGGAATGGCCTTCGTGCCGCAGAACCGCAACGTCTTCGTCTCGCTGACCGTGGAGGAGAACCTCGAAATGGGCGCATTCATCCGCGAGGACGACGAGATCGAGGAGACGAAGGAGCAGGTCTTCAGCCTGTTCCCGATTCTGGCCGAGAAACGCAACCAGCCGGCAGGCGAACTCTCAGGCGGGCAGCGCCAGCAGGTGGCCGTCGGCCGCGCGCTGATGACGCGCCCGGATCTGTTGATGCTCGACGAACCGACAGCCGGCGTCTCGCCGATCGTGATGGATGAATTGTTCGACAAGATTCTGGAGATTGCCAAGACCGGCGTCGCCATCCTGATGGTCGAGCAAAACGCGCGCCAGGCACTGGAGATCGCCGACCACGGCTTCGTCCTGGTCCAGGGCCGCAACCGATTCACCGACACAGGCGAAGCGCTTCTTGCCAACGAAGAAGTGCGCCGGTCCTTTCTGGGGGGTTGAATGGAGGTCCTTAACGCACTCGCACTGTTCGCCAACTTCGTCGTCGTTCCGGCGACGGCCTATGGCGCACAGCTCGCCTTGGGGGCGCTCGGCGTTACCATCATCTTCGGAATCCTGAAGTTCGCCAACTTCTCGCACGGCGAACTGATGTCGTTCGGCACCATGATCACGATCCTGGTGACATGGTTCCTTCAGGATATGGGGATAGGCATCGCCCCCTTCCCGACCGCGCTCCTGGCTCTGCCGGTAGGCATATTGGCGGCGATCGGAGTCGCGCTGCTGACGGACCGCATGGTCTTCCGCTTCTATCGCCGGCAGCGCTCCAACCCGATCGTCTTCGCCATTGTCTCGGTCGGCGTGATGTTCGTGCTGGCCGGGCTGATCCGCATCATCATCGGGCCGGCCGACCAGAGTTTCGCCGACGGCCAGCGGTTCATCATCGGCGCTTTCGACTCGCGTGAACTGCTCGGCCTCGACGAGGGCATCGCCATCAAGCAGACGCAGGTGATCACCGTCGTCGTCGCCGCCGTCGTTGTCGCCTGGCTGTTCTGGTTCTTGCAGAAAACACGCTCCGGCAAGGCAATGCGCGCCTATTCGGACGACGAGGATCTGGCGTTGCTCTGCGGTATCAATCCGGATCGCGTGGTCATGATCGCCTGGGTTATCGCCGCCGCGCTCGCGGCCATTGCCGGTACGCTTTACGGCCTGGACAAGACCTACAAGCCGTTCATCTTCCTGCAAATCCTGCTACCGATCTTCGCCGCGACCATTCTCGGCGGTATCGGTCAGCCGGTCGGGGCGATCCTGGGCGCCTTCATCGTCGCCTTCTCCGAGGTGATGGTGACCTACGCCTTCAAGAAGTTCCTGGCCTATCTCGGTCCGGCGGGCTGGGCACCGGACGGCCTCGTCCAGCTGTTGTCGACGGACTACAAGTTCGCGGTCTCCTTCATCATCCTCGTCGCGGTCCTGTTGGTCCGACCGACGGGCATCATCCGCGGGAAAGTGATATGACTAAGAGGGTTGCGCTCCTGTACGGCCTCATGGTCCTGGTGCTGATCGCGATCGGCTTCTACCAGAGCTGGAACGTCGCCTTCGGCATCTTCAATCTGTGCGTCATCTCCGCGGTGATGGCACTGGGCGTCAACATGCAGTGGGGCTATGCGGGCCTCTTCAATGTCGGCGTCATGGGCTTCACGGCGCTGGGCGGGCTGACGGCGGTGCTGATCTCCATGCCGCCGGTCACCGAGGCGTGGGCCGTTGCCGGCGGCGACATCGCGCTGTCGGTTGTGAGCCTGATCGGCACGGTGGCTGCAATCATCCTCGCGCGGCGCACGGTACCGCCGGTGCTAAAGCTGCCGGTAACGCTGGTGCTACTCGTGGTCGGTTATTTCGTCATCGGGTATTTCTTCGATCCGGCGACCGACGCGATCGAGTCGATCGACCCCGCGCTGAGCGGGTATCTCGGCGGCGCCGGGCTGCCGGTGGTGCTGGCCTGGCCGATCGGCGGCCTGGTCGCGGCCGGTGCGGGCTGGTTCATCGGGCGCATTGCGCTGGGGCTACGCGCCGACTACCTGGCGATCGCCACGCTTGGTATCGCCGAGATCATCATCGCCATCATCAAGTACGAGGAGTGGCTGTCGCGCGGCGTGAAGAACGTCACCGGCATCCCGCGCCCCGTCCCCTACGAGGTCAATCTGATCGAGCAGGACTGGTTCATCGGGCTGACCAACTTCTTCGGCGCCGCGGATATCTCCGATGCCGCCAGCCTCTTTGTCAAGCTGTGCTACGCGGTGCTGTTCATCGCCGTGCTGGCGATCATCATGTGGTTCGCGGAACGCGCGCTACGCTCGCCCTGGGGGCGGATGATGCGCGCCATCCGCGACAACCGCGACGCTGCCGCCGCCATGGGCAAGAACGTCAAGGCGCGCCACCTGCAGACCTTCGTGCTCGGCTGCTTCACCTGCGGCGTTGCGGGTGCGATGCTGACAACGCTCGAGGGCCAGCTCACGCCGACCAGCTACATTCCGCTGCGGTTCACCTTCCTGATTTGGGTGATGGTGATTCTGGGCGGTTCCGGGAACAACTGGGGTGCCGTCCTGGGCGGTTTCATCATCTGGTTCCTGTGGGTCGAGGCAGAGCCATTCGGCAACTGGTTCATGGCGACGGTGACCACGCCGCTGGGCAAGGACTCGGGATTGGCGCAGCACATGATCGAGGGAGCGGCGTATATGCGTTATCTGATGATGGGCGCGATCCTGCTTGTCGTCATGAGGTTCGCACCGAAGGGCTTGATACCCGAACGGTAGCGCCGGATCGCCGGACGGGAGTCTGGCATGGCCGCCCGCCCTGCAATCTCGCCTCAAAGCCCGGTGTCAGGCAAGAACATCATCACCGATCGCGCCGCCAATGCCGAATTCCAGCGCCTCGCACACACGGAACGCCCGGGCCAGGTCGCGGGTGTAGTCATATGCGGCAAGGCCGAATGGGGTGCCGTTTGCGAGCCGCATCGCCCGGACCGACCGTTAGCGCATCCACTCGTCTGGATAGCGCGGCAACGAATTCATCATGGATGCCCCCACGGGCTCTTTCCACGCGAGGATCTTCTTGCCCGGTAGCGGCGATGGAATGATCGCACCGTCGATGCGCCGTGCCTCCTCGGCAAACCAGCGGATGAACGATGCGCCATAGGCCACCTCGCCACGCGCCTCGGCCAGAGGTTTGCCCTGTTCTGCTGTCAGAATGCGCGCCAGATCTTAGGTGTTGTCCTGCATGAGGTCATGCCAGCGCATTAGAATGTCGGCCCGCTCGGCAGGGGTCCGGGCACGCCATTCGACCATCGCCCTCTCGGCGGCAGAGATGGCGCGCGTTGTCTCTTCGGCGGTGATGTCAGGTATGCTTCCCCATCGCTGCACCGCTTGCGGGGTCGATCACCTGCATGTCGGGTCGCGCGATCCAGTTGCTGTCAATCAGGGCAGCCTCGCGAAACAGGTCGGGATCGGAGAGTTTCATCGGTCAACCTTTCACTGCGGATATCACCGCTCCGGTGATCTCGTCGGTACCGTGGCTACCGGGTCGCACGCCGATGCCCTGCCCGGTGGTCGCGGCGAGTGCCCTCTCCACCGTTTCCGCAGCTGTGGTCTCGCCCAGATGATGCAACATCATCGCACCCGACCAGATCGCCGCAATCGGATTGGCAATCCCCTGGCCCGCGATATCCGGGGCCGAGCCGTGGACCGGCTCGAACATCGACGGTGCGGAGCGGTCCGGGCAGATATTGGCCGAGGCGGCAAAGCCAAGCCCGCCCTGAATGGCCGCGCCAAGGTCAGTCAGGATGTCCCCGAACAGGTTCGAGGCCACGACCACATCGAGTGTATCGGGCAACATCACCATCCTGGCGGCCATGGCGTCGATATGCATATGGCTGACCGTAACATCGGGATATTCGGGGGCGAGGATGCGGGTCATTTCGTCCCAGAAGACCATGGAGTATTTCTGCGCGTTCGACTTGGTGACAGAGGTCAGATGCCCGCGTCTTGCGCGGGCCTGCTCGAACCCGAAGCGCAGGATGCGCTCCACACCCTTGCGGGTAAAGATCGAGGTTTCGACCGCCACCTCATTGTCACGCCCCTGATGTACGCGACCGCCCGCGCCAGCGTACTCGCCCTCGGTGTTCTCGCGGATGCACAGGATGTCAAACTCGCCGGATTTCAGCGGCCCCTCCACCCCCGGCAAAAGACGGTGCGGGCGGATATTGGCATACTGGTCGAACGCCTTGCGGATCGGCAGCAGCAGCCCGTGCAAGGACACGGCATCGGGCACCGTGTCCGGCCAGCCGACCGCGCCCAGATAAATCGCATCGAACGCGCGCAGCGTCTCGATGCCATCTTCGGGCATCATCGCGCCGGTCTCTTGATAGTGCGCGCAGGACCATGGAAAGGTCTCGGTTTCCAGCGTGAAGCCGGCGTTGGCGGCCACGGCGTGCAGCACCTTCATGGTTGCATCCGTCACATCTGTTCCGATCCCGTCACCCGGGATCAGGGCGATCTTGTGCTTGGTCATGTTCATTCCCTCAAGGCGGCCGTTCAAAGCGTTGCCAGCACGGATTTCGTGCGGCGATTGGCGGTATAGGCTTCGCGGCCCAGATCCTTGCCCAGCCCGCTGGCCTTCCAGCCGCCGGTTGGCAGGATGTGGTCACGAGAGCGACCGTAGCGATTGATCCACACGGTGCCGGCCTCGATCCTTCGCGACAGGCGAAGCGCGCGGGTGAGGTCGCCGGTGAACAGACCGGCACAGAGCCCGTAGCTCGGGTGCGCGGCCATCGCAATCGCCTCGTCCTCGCTCTCGAAGGTCTGAAAGGTGGCGACGGGGCCGAATATCTCGTCGGTAACAGCGGGGTTGTCCATGGCCGCCCCACCGAGGAGTGTCGGGCGGTAATAGCTGCCTTCGGTGTCAAAGCGCGTCCCGCCACAAAGGATATCGGCCCCGTGGTCGCGGGCGGCGTGCACGATGCCGTCGATCCGCGCGAGCTGCGTCTCCGAAATGATAGGGCAGAAGCCGGGATGCTCGGCCCATGTCGGCGCGGGAACATGCCGGTTGAACCGCTCGGTCAGGCGCTCTGCCAGATCGTCGGCAATTTCGCGGGCCACGATCATGCGCGATCCGGCAACGCAAAACTGCCCGGCATTCGGCAGGATGCCGCGTTCAAGACAGTTCGCCGCAATGTCGAGATCGGCATCGGCGAGAACAACCATCGGGCTCTTGCCACCAAGCTCCAGCGTCATCGGCTTGATCCCGCAGCGGGCGATATTCTCCATGATCGCGGCCCCGGCGCGGGTCGATCCAGTAAACGACACCTTGTCGATACCGGGATGGCCGGTGATCGCCGCCCCGGTTCCCGGACCGTCCCCCAGAACGACATTGATCAGCCCTGCAGGAAGGCCCGCACGCACCGAGAGTTCGGCCATGAAGAGCGCTGACCACGGTGTCATCTCCGACGGCTTCAGAACGACCGCGTTACCTGCGGCTAGAGCCGGGCCCAGCTTCCACCCGGCCATAGAAATAGGGAAGTTCCACGGCGTAATAGCCCCCACCACACCATGGGGCTCGGAGGTGATCATGCCCAGATGCCCCTCCGCCGTCGGCGCAAGCGTATCGCATTCCTTGTCCGCGAATTCCGCAAAGAACCGAATCTGTTCGGCGGTGACCGGGATATCTCCCGCCATCACCTCGGCGACCGGGCGCGAGGAACAGACAGCCTCCAGACGCGCCAGCGTCTCGGCCTCCTGCTCGATCAGATCGGCCCAGCGGTGCAGTGCGCGCAGCCTGTCTCGCGGGGCCGCGATTCCCCAGCCGGAGGCCCGCAAGGCGGTGCGAGCCGCCTCGACCGCGCGGTCAACCATCGCCGCATTGGCGCGCGGGATCGCCCCCAGTGATGCACCATTGGACGGGGCCGAGACCGCGATGTCCTCGGTCGCGGAAACATATTGACCGCCGATGTGATGACCAGGCGGCAGGGTCAACCCAAAAGGATCGAAGGCGAATGTCATGAGAACCTCGTGTCTGTCGCCTTCAACTTGGCGTGGTTGGACTGAAAGCATTTGCCGAAAGCTCCCGGTTGGCAGCATTTTTCGCCGCAAGTGCCAGGTCCGGGCGCAGAAGATGGTGCGACTCAGTCCTGGCTATCGCTGCGTGTCGCGAACGCGGCGAGTGGGGCCGGGCGTGCGGGCGACTGCACCCGCAGCCGGCCCATCTGTGCAGCGCGCACCCCCGTTGCCGCCGCCATCACCTCCGCCCCGGCAAGCTGGCAATAGCGCCCCTGGCAGCGCCCCATACCAACACGGCTGAGCGATTTGGCGCGGTTCGCCTCAGACCCGGAGAGAGGCAGGGTCGCGCGAAGTTCGCCGGCCGTGACGCCCTCACAGCGGCACAGGATTGCATCGTCCGGCAAGGCACGGACCATGTCCGCAGGCCATGGGAAGGCATCGGCGACACCTTTGGCAAAGCGGCTCAAGCGACGCGCGCCCCGCAAGTCGCGCGCGTAGGCGCCCATGTCCATCTGGTATCCCAGATCGGCAAGGCAGGCGCGCGCCGCGAGTCGCCCGCTGATTTCTGCGCCGTCGGCCCCGAGCAGGGACATCCCGTCACCCGCGAGATACAACCCGTCCGCGGCACGGCCCTCAGCGTCCGTTCGGGGAAGCCATTGTTCCCAGGTATCCGACCATTCGAACGAGGCCCCCGCGAGGTCGGCGAGGGCCGTCTCGGCCCGCAAGTGCCAACCGAGCGCCACCGTGTCGCAGGCCGTGCGCTGCATGCGACCGCGCGCATCGCGCCAGTTGATTGCTTGGGGGCCAGTCCCCTCACCCTCGATAGAGGCAAGCGTGACGCCAGCCTTGTAGAGGCGCCCCAAACGCGCGCGCATGCGCAGCCCGCGCAGCGTAAAAAAAGGACGAGCCAGCGCCATCCTCGCGCCACCCCTGACCTGCGCGCGCCACGGTGCGGTATCCAGAACCGCCGCCACCTCGGCCCCCGCGTCGATCAGTTGCGCGGCAACCAGCGTCAGCAGCGGGCCGGAGCCCGCCAGAACCATGCGTCGTCCGAGTGCCACCCCTTGCGCCTTGAGCGCGATCTGCGCGGCCCCCAAGCTGTAGACCCCCGCCATCTGCCACCCGGGTACGGGGGCGAGCCGGTCCGTTGCCCCGGTCGCAATGATCAATCTGTCATAAGGCAGCGATATCACACCGGTCGGTCCCAGCACCTGCGCGACCCCGTCATGCAGGCCCAGAACGCTGCATGCAGGGTGATACGCGATCTTCCGGTCCCGCACGAACCCGTCAAAGACGTCGTGCAATCGCCGGGCCTTGCCAGCCTCCGAACCATAGAGCGTGCTCGGCGGCCGGGTAAATCCCTCGGGCGGGCGCCGATAAAT
Organism: Roseovarius sp. A46; assembly: GCF_004126395.1. Classification (NCBI taxonomy): domain Bacteria; kingdom Pseudomonadati; phylum Pseudomonadota; class Alphaproteobacteria; order Rhodobacterales; family Roseobacteraceae; genus Roseovarius; species Roseovarius sp. A46. Next base: position 9,929 of record NZ_PVWS01000010.1, read on the forward strand.
CTGCCCCCCCGCCCGCGATCCTTCGTCCACGACGGTCGGGCACAGTCCGGCAGCAACGAGCGTCTCAGTAGCGCGGATACCCGCAGGGCCCGCGCCCACGACTAGAATGCGGGTCATGGCAAGGTTCCGGGCCAGTCGTCCGATGGGGATGAACGCAGGCGCATCCCCGCGCGCAACGGGGTCGAACAAGCCCGCAGGCGCGGACCGTTCTCCTGCCACAGCCAGCAATCCTGGCACGCCCCCATCAGGCAGAATCCCGCCCGCCGCTCGGGTCCGAATTCCGCCGCGCGCAAATCAGGTAACGCAGCCAATACGGCGGTCAGCACCGTGTCGCCGTCCAGCCCTGAATATGCCACCCCATCAAAGCGGAAGACCAGCGCTGCGCGGTCCGTCTCGGCCAGCCGCCTTACACGGCCTGCACTTGGGACGCCGCCCCTCATTCCGCGGCCTCGGCATGGGCGCGAGGGTGTGGGATATCAGGAAACCGCTTGCGGGTTTCGGCGTAGGCGGCGTTCACCCCCTCTGCACCCTTGCGCGCCTCCATCCGGCGAAAGACCTCTGTCTTGACGAAAAACCGCCAATGCACAGGCAGGGCCATCAGGATATCGGTCAAACGGGCATAGGCCGCATCGGTCCATTGCGCCTCATAGGCGTCACGCTCCGGCCCGAAATGGAAATGCCCGTCATGCCCGTGCGCCTCGCCGCGCAACGCAGCAGTCGCGGTCTCGTCGACCTCGCCACCTTGCATGACAACGCCGTAGTCACGGCGCGCGGCCTCTTCCGAAACATGCCCGCGCGCCACGTCCTGCGCCACACGCCATGTCTCGCGGCTCATCGGGTCGCCGCGTCCGCCCCCACCTGCCGAACGGATGGAAAGCACGTCACCTGGCTGCAAAATAGCCGTGTCAGCACTGCCCATGCGTCGCGCATCCGGTGTGCCGGGATTGACCACCATTTCCGCCAGTCCAGCCGCGCGCCCCCCCAAGACACCCCAGGGGCGAAAGCGCGAGCGGTCGCGGTTACGGGCAGTGATGCGCGTGTCAGGGGCGAAAACGCGAAAGGCCATTTCCGTTGCCAACCCGCCGCGCCAGCGTCCTGCCCCACCTGTGTCGGGTGCGAGACCGTACTTGACGAACTCCACCGGCACCTCGGTTTCGGTAATCTCGATCGGCGTGTTCTTGAGATAGGCGGCATCCGCGCCCGAGCCGTTGGTGCCGTCGCGATGCGGCATCCCGCCACCGCCGCCGACCACCGGATTGACCGCCGCGATGACCTTTTGCCCGCTGCGCTCGTCATGGGTCATGACATTCACGATGCAGTTGTTTCCCGCGGGAGCAGCGGGCATCCGCTCGGGGATGGCCTGACTGAACGCACCAAAAATCACCGATCGCAGCCGCGCGCAGGTCAGCGACCGCATCCCCACGGCCGCCGGCGCAACCGGGTTGAGCACCGTGCCCTCGGGCGCGATACAGGTGAACGGCCGCGTCAGCCCGGTATTCAGCAAGAGCCGCGGATTGAGCGTGTAGAGTACATAGTAAACCCCGACCAACAGCATGGTATGGCGCGGATCCCCCCCCGAAGGTACGTTGAGAGATGAGCCAAGCTGCGGGTCGGACCCGGTAAAATCCAGCTCGGCGCTGTCGCCCCAAATGCGCAGGGTCAAGTGCAGCCGACAGGGATTTGCAAAGTCGCTGTCTTCGTCGGCGTAATCGGCAAACACATAGTCACCATCGGGAACGCCGCGCAGGATCTCGCGTGCCTGCGCCTCGGCCTGATCCTTGAGCGCGGCAACCCCGGAGAGGAAGCCGCGGCCGCCAAATCGTGCCAGCATCGCGTGGACCTTGCGTTCGCCGGTGTTCAGCGCGCCGACCAGCGCCTTGATGTCGCCGATGTTCAGGGCGGGCTTGCGGACATTGGTTTCCATGATACGCAGAATCTGCGCGTCAAAGACCCCCTCGTTGACCAGCTTCATAGGGGGAAACCGCACCCCTTCCTGATGAATTTCGGTCAGCGAGCGCGACAGGGACGCAGGCACCGCGCCGCCCATATCGGTATTGTGTATATGCCCGCCGGTCCATGCCACGATCTCACCTTCGTGAAAGACCGGTTTCCAGAGATGGGTATCCGGGGCATGCGTGGCGACATGGCCGGAATAGGGATCGTTGGTAAAAGCCACGTCGCCGGGGCTATAATCCTCGACCATGTCGATGGCCCGCCTGTAGCTCAGGCCCGGATACCATGTGGCCCCCAGATCCATCGGCACGGCAAAGGTGTCGCCGTGGCGATCCATCAGCATCACCGTGAAATCCTGTGTCTCCTTGACGAAGGCGGAATGCGCCGTGCGATGCAGCGTATGCGCCATGTTTTCCGCAGCGGCACGGGCATGGTTGGCCAGCACCTGAAGGGTCATCTTGTCAGACATGGGGCTCACTCCGCGAGTTCGAGGTGGATATTGAGATGCCTGTCAACGTGGGCGCGCGCGCCCTCCGGAATGGCAAGCGTGGTATCCTCCTGACAGACCACGGCGGGGCCGTCGAAGGTGGCGCCGGCCATGAGATCGGCACGCTCGAAGAGCGGGATATGGCGCGCACCGTTAAGATGCACCTGCACTTGCCGGGCGGGCATGGCGTGGGCGGTCGTCGTGATCGCCTCGGCAAAGTCCGGCTTGGGCGTGACGCCGATCGCCGAAAGCCGCAGGTTCACGATTTCGATTGCGCCCGCCGGGTCGTCGAAATCGTATATCCGGCGGTGCGTCTCGTGGAATGCCGTCGCCAGCCGGGCGAGATCCGAGAGCCAATCCGGCTCGAGCGCGGTCTCGATCTCATAGCTCTGACCGGCATAGCGCATGTCGGCCGAAAGCCGGACCTCTGCCGCGCCAACATGGCCTTGCGCCTTGAGCCACGCATCTCCCTCTTTCTGCAAATCCGCGAGCGCAGCACAAAGTTGGCGGGGGGCGGTGGCGTCGAGATCGGTGAAAACCGTTTGCAGGAAATCGCCCCGCATATCCGCGACCAACCCTCCGAGCGCCGAAACAACGCCAGGTCTGCGAGGGGCCAGAACGCGCGTCATGCCAAGCTCACGCGCGAGGAAGGCACCCAGCATGGGGCCACCGCCGCCAAACGGCATGAGCGCATAATCACGCAGGTCGACGCCCGCGCGAGACCCCAGTTTCTCCACCTCCACAAACAGTTCGGACACGGCGATGTCGAGAATGGCCTGCGCGGTTTCCTCCACGCTGCGGCCCATCGGCCCGGCAATCCGGGCCACCGCGTCGCGGGCGAGATCGCGGTCGATGCTGAGTTGACCATAGGCCATTTCAGCCTGTCCAAGCCAGCCGCAGACGGCCATCGCATCGGTCACCGTGGGGGCCGTGCCGCCGCGCCCATAGCAGGCCGGTCCGGGACTGGAGCCTGCCGAGTCTGGCCCCACGCGCAGCACGCCGTGGCTGTCGACGCTGGCGATCGAGCCGCCGCCGATGGCAATGGAACTGACCGAGACCGAGGGGATATGCAATGGAAAGTCGCCGATCCGCTCATCGGTCCCGAACTGCACCTCACCATCGACGATGAGTGCAAAATCGGCCGAGGTCCCGCCGATATCAAGGGTCAGAACATGCGACTCTCCGGCTTGTCGCGCCAGCCAGGCTGCCCCCATCACGCCCGACGCCGTGCCCGAAAGCAGCATCGACACACAGTCCCGGCGGCCTTGATGCGCGCTCATCAGTCCGCCATTCGATTTGGTCAGCAAGGCGCGCGCCGGCACACCCCGGCCGGCCAGACGATCCTCGAGCGCGGACAGGTAACCAGCCACGCGGGGGTGAACATAACCGTTGAGAATCGCGGTCGAACTGCGCTCGTATTCGCGGATCACCGGCCAAACCTCGGAGGACGTAAAGACGAACAGATCGGGCGCCTCGGCCTCGATCATCGCCTTTACCGTGGCCTCCTGCGCTCCGTTGCGCCAACTGTGCAGAAACGTGACGACAATGCCATCGGCGCCGGCCTCTTGGGCCTGTCTCACAGCGTCGCGGACGGCCTCAGATGTCGGGGCAACCGGCTCGCTGCCGTCCGCGCGCAGCCGCACCGGGATACCAAAGACCCGGTCACGCGGGATCAAGGGCTCTGCCCGGTGGCAGAACAGCGAATACATCTCAGGCATTCCCAGGCGCGCCAGCTCGATCACGTCCTCAAAGCCTTGATTGGTGATGAGCGCCAGCCGCGCGCCCTTGCGTTGCAGGATCGTGTTGATGCCCACCGTGGTGCCATGCACGAACCGGGTCACAGCGCCCGGATCGAGCCCTTCACGCTCTTCCAGCAGATCGAGCCCCGTCAGCAATTCGGCCCCTGGATCATCGGGGGTGGTCAGCACCTTGAGCGACGCGATGCGGCCACTACGGGTGTCCAATGCGCAGAAATCCATGAAGGTGCCGCCGATATCGACACCGATCTTCCAATCAGCAGGGGCGGTGTTGCCATCCATCTCTCTTCGATCCTTTCCGGTCCTTTGCCGGAACTCGACCAGATCGGGCGCGCGACGTCCAAGACGGATAGAACAGCGGTGTATAAGGTGGGCTTATGTCTCGACGAGCGGGGTCGCATGTAACAGTTTGCGCATGGCCTCTTCGGCGCGCGACAACGTCTTGTCACGTGCGGTCAGGAGAGACACCGGCAAGCCAGGCGCATCCCTCAGCGGAACCGCCACGATGCCGGGAAACTGCGCCCAGGGCAAAAGCGCATCGACCAAGGCGACGCCCAGCCCGGCGCGCACGAACCCGGCCGCCGATATCGAGCTGTCAATCTCGATCTGCGGCGCAAAAATACCGCCGCGTCGGCGCTGGGCCATGTCCAGTTCGTCATGCGGTCGGGTCTGGCTGCGATAGGATATGATCGTCTCGTCTTCCAGATCGGAGAACCCCACCTCTTGCGCGCCTGTCAGCCCGTGACCCTCCGGCAAAAGGCAGCAAAAGCTCGTAGTGCCGATATGTTCCACGGCTATATCGGGGGGCAGGTCGTCATCGAGCGCAAGGGCCATGGAAGCATCACCAGTGCGCAGAAGGTCCACCATCGCGGCAAGAGGGGCGACATGCGTGCGCAAAACGACATCCGGATGCTCGGTACGGAACGTCCTGAGCGCGCGGGGCAGCAGGGACATGCCAGGCGGTGGCGAGGCCGCGATCCGCACCAGCCCGGCTCGGCCAAGCCGCAGATCCGAAGTCTTGCGGCGTAGCCCTTCCAGACCGGCAAACAGGCGCTCAGCCTCTGGATAGAGCTCAAAAGCCTCGGGCGTGGGGCGCAACCTGCCCTTTTCGCGATCAAAGAGGGCAAAGCCAAGTTGCGCCTCCGTATGAATCAGAATCTGGCTGAGCGCGGGCTGCGATATGTTGAGAAGCCGTGCCGCCCCGGTCACGGTTCCGGCCCGCATGACAGCGGTAAAGACTTCCAGTTGGCGTGCGCGCATCCCGCTTCTCCCATAGGTCAGGCTTATATGGTGCCATGTTTCCCGACTTTGACACAACCGGGTTAGCAGGGTCTGATGGTTCAAATTCCTTTGTCAAAAGGGGCATGGCGGCATGGATGTGATCGTTCTGGGTGGCGGTCTGATGGGGACGGCCTCGGCCTTCTTCCTCGCACGCCGCGGCGTCCGGGTGACACTGATCGAGCGTCGCCGGATTGGCGCGGGAGCGACCGTGGCGTCCTTTGGCAACATCCGGCGCAGTGGGCGGCATTTGGCGCAATTGCCCCTGGCTGCCCGGTCTCTCGCGATCTGGAACGAGGCGCAGACGCTATTGGGGCGCGACGTGGAGTTTCGCGCGACCGGGCACCTGCGGCTGATTTTCGACGCGGACGGGTTGGACGACATGCGCGGCTATGCGCGCGCCGCACGGGCCAACAATCTCACGCTCGAAGAACTCGGGCCTGACGACCTCCGCCGCCGCTTTCCGGGGCTTGGCCCGGACGCCATTGCCGCGTCCTTCTCGCCAAGGGACGGATCGGCCAATCCGCGGTTGGTGGCCCCGGCCTTTGCCGACGCGGCGGCGCGCGCCGGGGCCTGCATCGTCGATGAGGCTCCGGTTCTGGACATGCGACAGAGTGAGACCGGCTTTGAGGTGAAAACGGCCAAGGGTCTTCACAAGGCAGCGGCGTTGCTCAATTGTGCGGGCGCCTGGGGTCGGGAGGTGGCAGCACGCTTCGGCGAAGAGGTACCGCTCGGCACATGGGGGCCGCAAATGGCCGTGACAGAACCGGTGCCCCATCGCATCGCACCTGTGGTCGGGGTGTGGAGCCGCGCGCATGGGGCCTATCTGCGGCAGGTCGAACGCGGCAACGTGGTGTTTGGCGGCGCTGTCCCGCGCGTTCCGGTGGCTCCTGATCCCGGTTTTGCCCATACCGATCCGTCCTCTCTGCCCACTCAGGTGGCCGCGGTGCTGAAGCTGGTTCCGGCACTGGGCGATGTCGCGGTGATCCGCCAGTGGTCAGGCTGCGAGGGCTACGTCGCCGACAACCTGCCGGTGATGGGGGCCTCTGGCACGACGCCGGGATTGTTTCACGCTTTCGGGTTCTGTGGGCACGGTTTCCAACTGGGCCCCGGTGTCGGCGACGCCATGGCCGAATTGATCGCCACGGATCGGTGTGCGACACCGTTGGCGGATTTTTCCATCACCCGTTTCGCGGCATGAGATCAGAACTCTGCCACCTTGCCCCACTGGCCCTTGCCAAACCGGCCGAGGCGGTACTGGGCGGTTTCGCAGATCGGGGCGCGTCCGAGGACCATGTCGGCCACCAGATGCCCAACACCTGGTCCGATGCCGAACCCATGCCCCGAGAGGCCCGCCGCCAACACGAGACCGGGCGTCCCGATATCGGCGTCGATCACCGGCACACCGTCCGGTGTGCTGTCGATATATCCCGCCCACTGCGCCTGGACCGGAATATTCCTGAGTGCGGGCAACAGGCTACGCGCACGCTTGAGCGTCAGGTCAATCAGCGCCTTGCTGGGGCGGGGATCGAGGATGCGGCTGCGCTCCATCGGTGTTTCGCGATCGAAAGCCCATATCTCGCGCGTTTCGAATCCTGCGCGCCAGGCCTGCGCCCCGCCGGGGCGCAGTGCGCGCCAACGCTTGGCGAACATCGGCAGGAAATGGCGTGCCCCGGCGAGCGCCCCCGGCGTGGGGTCGAGATTGGCCAGTCCCGATACCGCCAGCGTATGCGCGCCGTCGCCGCGGCGCGTGACCGACACGGCGGCGGTGTGCAATGCGCGGGGCAGCCCTTCGGCCCCCGGTGCCACGGACAATATCGAACTGCGCACCGCGGCCTGCGGAAACCCGATGCCGTGACGATGCAGAAAGCTGCTGGCCCAGGCACCTCCGGCCATGACCACCACGCGCGTCCGGATCGTGCCGCGCTCGGTAATGACGCCCGAAACGGCACCGACCTCGGTTTCCAGCCCGCGCGCCGCGCAACCCTGCATAACCGTCCCGCCATGCGCCATGATACCTCGCGCGATCAGCGGTGCCGCGCGCGATGGATCGGCGACGCCATCGCTTGGCGACCAGACACCACCCTGCCAACGCTGACCGGTGGCGGCACCGTGTTCGGTGGCCTCTTCAGGGGTCAGCATCCGGGTATCGACACCTTCACCGCGGGCAAATCGGCCCCATTTGGCCCAGCCTTCGATTTCGTCAGGATCGTTGGACAGGTAGAGCAACCCGCAGCGTCGAAACCCGAGATCAGCACCTATATCGGCGCTCATCTCCTCCCAGAGCGCGAGGCTACGGGTGGACAGCGGCAGTTCCCGGGCATCACGATTTTGCTGGCGGCACCAACCCCAGTTGCGGCTCGATTGTTCCGCACCTATACGGCCTTTCTCGAGCAGAACGACGTTCTGCCCCGCGCGGGCAAGCCAGTACGCGGCGCTGACGCCGACAATTCCGCCGCCGATGACCACGCAATCGGCCTGGTCGGGAAGCTCGGAGTGGGTTTCGATCTCAAGCAGTGGAGCAGGCATTATTTTCCCATGTGTTTTTCGAAGCCTAGCTGTAGGATTTCAGCTATTTGTGCCGCATCTGCAGCGGTGGTCGGCAGATCGTTTCGTATTTGTGATACCGGGTGTACCAATCGCCTCCGGCTTCGCTTGTCGCGCCGTTACATGCAAGGACAGGACCGATGAACAACCTGCAGAAGCTTGACCGAATCGACATCCGCATACTGGCCGAGTTGCAGCGCAACGGTCGCATCACCAATGTCGAATTGGCCGATCTCGTTCACCTGTCGCCCTCGCCTTGTCTGACCCGCGTAAAGAAATTGCAGAAATCCGGCTATATCACCGGATACTCGGCTCTGATCAACGTGGCCAAGCTGGGTGAAACGCTGACCGTGTTCACCGAATTCACGCTGAAGAACCATCGGCAGATAGATTTTGCCCGTTTTCAGGAATCGCTGGAAAAGATCGAGAATTGCGTAGAATGTCACCTGATTTCCGGCGGCTACGACTATCTGGCCAAGTTCGTCACCGCCGGGATCAGCGACTATCAGGAAATCATCGAAGAGCTGATTGACCGCAACTCGGGAATAGATCGTTATTTCAGCTTCGTGGTGATGAAGACCCCGTTCATCAAGCGGCAGCTGCCGTTGACCCGGCTCTTCACGGAGACCGAGTAACGACCAGCGGGCCGGCGCCTCAGCGGTCCGAAAACGCGGCCAGCAGCTCGGGATCCTGTTCCAGACCGGCGAGCCAGCCGGTATCGAGCTGCGGCACCGACGATATCAGCAGCCGGGAATAGGCGTGGGTCGCGTCCTGGGACATCCGTGCAGCCGGCAAGGCCTCGACCACCTCACCCTTGTACATGACGAGTACGTCGTCGCAGATCGCCTCGACGGTGGAAAGGTCATGGCTGATGAACATGTAGCTAAGTCCCAGTTCACCTTGCAGTTCCTTGAGCAATTCGAGAATCGCGGCCGCCACCACGGTATCCAAGGCCGAGGTGATCTCATCGCAGAGGATTAGTTCGGGCTCCGCAGCCAGGGCGCGGGCAAGGTTCACGCGTTGCTTCTGTCCGCCCGACAGCTCGGACGGGAGCCGGTGGCGCAAGGCCGGCGGCAGGTGGACCATATCCAGCAACTCGATCACCCGCTTGTCAGCGGCGTCGCCGCGCAGACCCTTGTAGAACCGCAGCGGGCGCGCAATTATGCTGCCCACGGAATGCGCCGGGTTCAGTGCCGTGTCCGCCAACTGAAAGACGATCTGCGCGCGGCGCAGTTCCTGCTTGCTGCGTTGACCCAGGGATGGCGCGAGCGTGTGCCCATCCAGCAGCACTTCGCCCCGATAGGCCGGCAAGATGCCGGCAATGGCCCGCGCCAGCGTCGACTTGCCGGACCCCGACTCGCCGATCACACCCAGGTTGCGCCCGCGATAAAGCTTGAAATTCACGTCGCTCATCACCTTGGCCAGCGGTTCGCCATCCTTGATGGGACCGTATCCGGCATAAAGGCCCCGAACTTCGAGTATCGGCGTCTCTGCTTCCGCTTCGACATCCTTCACGGCGACATGCGGCACGGGATCGAAAGCGGCCAGAAGCTCCTTGGTATAGGGATGTTTTGGCGCGCTCAGAATCTGCTCGGTCGTGCCTTGTTCCTGGATCTCACCATTCTTGAGCACCACGATGCGATCCGCGATCTGGGCGACAACGGCTAGGTCATGGCTGACATAGACGCCGGCCATGCCGCCTTCCTCCATCACGCGGCGAAAGGCGCGCAGCACCTCGATCTGTGTCGTCACATCCAGCGCGGTGGTCGGTTCATCGAAGATCACCAGTTCCGGATCGCCGATCAGGGCCATCGCCGCCGACAGCCGCTGAAGCTGCCCTCCCGATACCTGGTGCGGGTAGCGTTCGCCGATGGTGTCGGGATCGGGCAGCGCAAGCGCGCGAAAGAGACCGCGGGCGCGTTCCTCGGCCTTGGCGCGCGGCATCAGGTCATGGATGCGGGTTGTCTCCACCACCTGGTCCATGATCCGTTTGCTCGGATTGAACGCGGCCGCCGCCGATTGCGGGACATAGGAAATCTCGGTGCCGCGCAGCTTGGCGCGCTGGCTTTCGGTCATTCCCGTGACATCGTGCTCCCCGACGCGGATCGTACCGCCTTCGATGGAACAGCCACGGCGGGTGTGACCCATGAGCGAGAGCGCGATCGTCGTCTTGCCCGACCCGGATTCACCAATCAGGGCCAGGATTTCTCCGGGCGCGATGTCAAAGTCCACGCCACGAATGATCTCGACGTTGCGGCCCGAGTCGGTGACGGCACCGATCTGCAGGTCGCGGACGGAAACGAGAGGTGTGTCTGTCATCATTCGGCCCTGTCTCTGATCTTGGTGGGTAGGTTGTCGATGAACATGTTGACCGAGATGGTCAGTGACGCGATGGCGATGCACGGAAAGATCACCGCCGGAGCACCGAGGCTAAGCCCCTCGATGTTCTCGCGCACCAGGGCGCCCCAATCGGCGTGAGGAGGCTGAACGCCCAGACCAAGAAACGACAGGCCCGACAACACCAGAACAATAAAGACGAACCGCAACCCGAAATCGGCAAGCACCGGGCCGAGGATGTTGGGAAATATCTCGAACATGATCATGTAAGGCGTGCCCTCGCCACGGGCACGGGCAACGGTCACGAAATCCATCGTGTTGATGTTCACCGCCAATGCCCGGGCAAACCGGTAGGCCCCCGGCATGTAGATTGCCGCTAGCGTCAACACCAGAACCGGAATGGATGACCCAACGGCGGCCACCACCACGAGACCGAAGAGCAACGAGGGGATACCGTTGAACGCATCCAGAAGCCGCGACAGCAGCGTGTCGAACCAGCCGCCGATCACCGCCGCGATCATCCCGAGGATGACACCCAGGGTGCAGGCTAGCGTCACCGCCGCCAGTGCGATTCCCACCGTATAGCGTGCGCCCATCAAAACCCGCGAAAAGATGTCCCGGCCCAGGTAATCGGTACCCATCCAGTGTTTGGCACTTACACCGCTGAAATAGTCCCAGTCGACGATCTTGCCCACCGGGTAGGGCGTGAGCCAGTTTCCGACCAGCGCGACGATGGCCCAGAAAATGATGATCGCGATGCCGATTCGCCCCGTCCAACCAAAGGAATATCCCAGATTGCGCGGCGTCGGCAGACGGAGTTTGCGGGGTGTGATCGTGGGAATCGTCATCACTGGCGCAGCCTTGGGTTCGAGAGGATTGCGATCATGTCCGCCAGTGTGATCAGCGTCAGGTAGCTGACGCAAAAGACCATCGCGCAGGACTGGATCAGCGGCAGGTCGCGGGTGGCGACGGCGTCCACCATAAGCTTGGCAACGCCTGGATAGTTGAACACCGTCTCGACGATGATCACCCCGCCGACGAGATAGGAAAGCGACAACGCCACCGCGTTGGCAATGGGACCAAGCGCGTTGGGAAGCGCGTGAACCAGGACCATACGCGGCCTCGAGGCCCCTTTGAGCAAGGCCATCTCAACATAGGGGGTTTCGATCGTTTCGATCACGGCTGCTCGGGTCATGCGGATCATCTGGGCCGAGACGACAAAACTCAGCGTGATGACAGGCATGGCATAGGCTCGCAGCATCGCGCCGATGCTGTCGACATTGACACCGTAGCTGAGTGCCGGCAGCCAGCCCAGCCAAACGGCAAAGACCAGAACGGACAGGGTGGCCACCATGAATTCCGGCACCGAGATCACCGAAATCGTGGCCACCGACACCGCCCGGTCCAGCCAAGAGCCGCGAAACATCGCCGCGATGATGCCAAGGGTGAGTGCCACCGGCACGCAGATGACGGTCACGATCCCTGCAAGGCGCAGCGAGTTCTGCAATCGCCCCCCCAAGAGATCGACCACTTCGATGTCGTTGACATAAGAGCGCCCCATATCGCCCGTGGCGAGCCCCACCAGCCAACCAAGAAAGCGCTGAAATGCCGGCTCGTTCAGCCCCATCGCCTCGCGTAGCCCGGCAACGGCTTCGGGTGTCGCTGCCTGTCCAAGCAGGATCTGGGCGACATCGCCGGGCAGCATTTCCGTCGCGAAGAACACCGCGAAGGAAACGATTATGAGCGTTATGAATGCGATCCCGAGACGCTGCCCGACGAGACGCCATGTCGTGGTTGACCAGAGCATGGGGCACCCCCTTTTCAGGAATGGAAATGGCCCGCGCATGTTGCCATGCGCGGGCGCCCGTTGGCAGTGGAATTATTCGTCCAGCCAGACGTATTCCGCGAAGGCATAGCCCATCAGGTTGCCCAGAGGATTGGGACGTAGCCCTTTAAGCTCGCTGGCGATCCCATCGATGTTTGAGATATAGGCAGGGATGATCGTGCCCGCCTCATTGGCGACCATCTCCTGCATCTCCCAGTACATGTCGGTCCGCTTGGTCTCATCCAGCAATCCGCGTGCCTCGATCAGCATGTTGTCGAACTTCTCGGATTTGTACTGGCTTTCGTTCCAGGGCGCCTCGGAATGATAAAGCAGCGAGAACAGGATGTCCGGCGTTGGGCGCGGGTTGATGTTGCCGAAATGGACCGGCGCTTTCAGCCAGTAATTCGACCAGTACCCGTCAGAGGGCACGCGCTGAACATCGAATGTCATGCCGATTTCAGATCCTGCCTGCTGCACCACTGTCGCCATGTCGATCGAGGCGTTGGCGGCATCGGATGCGACAATCGGGATTGTCTGTCCCAGAACGCCTGCCTTCTCAAACAGCGCGCGTGCGCGTTCTGGATCATACTCACGGGGCTGCAACTCGGTGTTGTGATAGCGGTTGGCGGGAGAGACCGGCTGGTCGTTGCCGATCTCGGCCAATCCACGCAAGATCGATTTCTGGATCAGTTCGCGATTGACCAAGTGTTTCATGCCCTCGATGAACCCGGCCTTCGCTCCGGGGTCGATGTCCAGACGAATATTGAGATTTGTATAGTTGCCGGTCGTGGTTATTGAGGTGTCCACACCCTGCTGACCTTCCATCATCCGCAAAGAACGTGCATTGATCGCACCCGCGAGGTGGATGTCGTCAGACAAAAGTGCATTGACCCGGGCATTGTTGTCGGAGATCGCAAAGAACTCGAAACTGTCGAGATAGGGACCCGTTGTCTTGAAATAATTGGGATTTCGGGCCGCGATAGAGCGAACGCCCGGCTCGAACTCTTCGAGCACGAATGCGCCGGTGCCGTTGCCCTTGGAGAAATCCGTGGTGCCGTCGGCAACAATCATGAAGTGGTGCAGCGACAGGATGGTCGGCAGGTCGGCATTGGGTTCGGTCAGGACGATCCGGACGTTCAGATCATCGACCGCGGTGATTTCGGCCATCTGCTTGGCGATGGAGTTCACCTTGGAACCGACTTCCGGGTCGAGATGACGCTTGAGCGAGAACACCACATCGGCCGAGCTCAGCGTCTTGCCGTCATGGAAGGTGACACCGGATCTCAGCTTGACGTTCCAGGTCTTGGCATCGCTCGATTCGATCGACTCGGCCAGTTCCATCTCGACTTCGCCGGCCTCATTCAGAAAGGTCAGCCGGTTATAGAGCGCGCAGCAGCGCGTATAGTCGGTCGACAGCGACGCCTTGGCCGGATCCAGCGTGTCGGCGGTAGATGCCGACCAGCCCGCGGCCTTCAGGTGCCCGCCGCGCTTCGGCGTGGCTGCGACCGCCTGAGTGGCCCGCATCAAGAGACCGCCGCCTGCGCCAAGGGCCACGCCCGAGCCCATGAGCATTTTCAGAAGATCACGGCGCGACGCACCGCGGCGGATCGCCTCTTCGACCATCGCGTCATCGCGCGCGGTCCAGTTGTTCGGAGTATCGTTGGTCATGTCTGTGTTCCCTGTGTTTGTTGAGGTTGGTGGTTCAGTCGAGACCCCATCCGGTTCTTTGTGCCGGGTTCGGCCGGGGTTGCGGGCTCAGGTCACGGCCGCACGTTCTGTTGCGTCGGCCAACTCCATGAGCGATCGGAAATGGTAGTCGGGTTCGGTGAATGCCTCGGGCTCTATCGTGGCGCCATAGCCCGCTTGTCCGTGGCGGCGTTCGATCCAGACATTCGTCATGCCCAGCCGTCGCGAGATACCGATATCGTGGTGCTGACTTTGCGCCGTGTGCAGGATGTTGCCAGCCGTGCCGCCGGTCGCTTCCACGTGGGCAAACACCTTGTGGAAAAAGGCCGGGTCCGGCTTTTCGGTGCCGGTATCGTCCACGGTGAACCCCGCCCAGAACGGAAAACCCAGCTTTGCCTCGTATTTCTCAAAGGCCCAGCGACGGGCATTGGTCATGGCGATCAGCCTGTAGTGCTTGCCAAGCCGGGCCAGTGCCTCTGCACTGTCGGGAAATGGGGACGCTTCTCCCACCGCGTCCACCACCCGGCCACGCAACTCGGCCGTATCGGGTAGGCCAAACCGCGCGGCGATCCGGCTGTAGCAACGACCCAGATCATCCGGGAACAGGCCGGCATCAGGCTCATAGCGTGCCGCACGATAAACCGACAATGCCTCTTCGCCATCGAGATCGACACCAGCCTCCCGGGCGATGGCCGCCATCGCGCCGGTGATCGCAGCTTCGAAATCTATCAGCGTACCCACCACGTCAAAGCTCATGAAGGCGAACGCGGTCAAAGGTTTTGTCATCGTTGCTGTTGTCATCCGACGCTACCTTTTCTTCTCATGTCCCCTTCGGGGGAAGGGGCACCGCCCCGTTTGATTGATCATCGCCCGCCGGACGAAGGCCGTGACGTCGAATTCTGTTGACGCTGCGGCAGATTCTTTCGTTTTGCGGGGGCGCGCGGCGAGAAATGCCGCGCCCCGATTGCGGCCTAGTACCCTTGCTCCCTGTCCACGAGACCTGGGATTGCAGAGCCGTCATGGGTGGCGCGGATCACGGCCAACGCATGACGCGCACCCTCGACCGCATCCGTTTCTGCCGCGGTGTGCGGTGTTATGATGACCCTTGGATCGGTCCATGCCCAATGACTCTGTGGCAATGGTTCGGGCTCCGTCACGTCCAGCATCGCGGCCCGAAGGCGTCCTGCATCAAGCGCGCTGCGCATTGCCTCCATATCAAGCTGCGCGCCGCGCCCGGCATGGACGAGCGCCGCGCCCTCGGGCAGTGACGAGAAGACGTCGGCCCCGAGCAGCCCGCGCGTTTCGTTTGTCAAAGGCAGCAGACAGATCAGCAGGTCGGTCCGGGCGAGAAACGCGGCAAGATCGGCATGGCCGTATACCTCGATATTGTCGACGGGGTGGCCAGACCGGCTCCATCCCGCGACGTCAAAGCCCAGCGACAAAAGGGACGCCGCCGCCGCACGCCCGATCCGGCCCAGCCCCATGATGCCCACGCGGCCCGCGCTGGCCGGGCGCGGGGGATGCGTGCGCCACTCACCATGCGCGCCCTGCTCCAGATAGCGCGGCATGTCGCGATGCAGCATCAGCGTCGCCATCAGCACCCAGTCGCGTACCATCGCGTCGATCCCGGGCGCCAGTGTACGGGCCAGCGCGACGTCGGGCGGCAGGGCCGGCATCTGATCCACGCCTGCGCCGGTGCTGATCACCGCCCTGAGATTGGAATAACGGCCGACGTCAGCCGGGGGCGTCCAACAGGCCAGATGCGTGATGGCGGACGGATCCTGCACGGCATCCTCGCCCACGACCAGTTCCTCTCCGGCGGCGTCGAAAATTGGCCGCCACGCACGGGCGCGCTCAGGCGGCCCCAGCAGCAAAAGCGTCATGAGCGAAGCACCTCGCGGATTTCAGGGTCCTCCAGTGTCAGGTCCAGTACCTTGCGCGTGCGCTCGACGATCCGGTCGATCTCGGCGTCCGTGCAGCACAACGGCGGGGCATAGCCCAGTACCCCCTGCGCAAAGGATCGCAGGATGAGCCCCTGCTCCCATGCGCGATCAAAGAGCCGCGTCGCCACGTCCAGCGCGGCGGGCAGAGGTGTCTTTTCTTCCTTGTCTGTGACAAGTTCGACCGCCGCCAGCATGCCGCGCCCGCGCACGTCGCCCACCAGCGGATGGTCGGCCAAACCCGCCAACCCTTGCTGCAAGCGCACGCCCTGAATGCGACCGTTCTCCAGCAGCCCACCCTCGTAGAGCTTCAGTATTTCGAGCGCCACAGCGGCTGAAACAGGGTGCGCGGAATAGGTAAATCCATGCCCAACAGCCTTGGGGCCCGCACCGTCGGCGATGGTCTGGTAGACATGCTCGCTCATCAGCACCGCACCCATGGGAACATACCCCGAGGTCAGGCCCTTGGCGACGGTCATCAGGTCGGGCACGATGCCTTCGTCTTCGCAGGCAAAGAGCGGCCCGGTTCGGCCAAATGCCGTGATCACCTCGTCGGCGACAAACAGGATGCCGAGTTCGGTGCAGACATCGCGCATCGCCTTGATCCAGCCCTTGGGCGGCACGAGAACCCCGCCAGACCCCTGAATGGGTTCGACATAGAAGGCGGCAACCCGTTCGGGGCCAATTTCCTCGGCCTTGGCACGCAAGGCCCCAACTGACGCAGAGATAATGGCCGCGTCGTCCGGTCCCACCGGGTTGCGATAGGTGTAGTGCGACGGGATCTTGTGCTGCCAGTCATAGGGCAGCCCAAAGCCGTCGTGAAACACCGGCAACGCCGTCAGACCAGCGCCGGCGGAAGTCGAGCCGTGGTAGCCCTGCGCAACCGAGATGAACTGATCGCGTTCCGGCTGACCTCGAGCGTGCCAGTAGTAGCGGATGAAACGGATCGTGCTGTCCACGGCGTCCGACCCACCAAGGCAGAAATAGACGTGATCCAGATCGCCGGGCGCGCGCTCTGCCAGCTCAGCGGCGAGACGGATCGGCGCCTCGGCCCCCAGGTCGAAATAGCCGGTGGCATAGGGCAAGTCGCGCATCTGCGTCGCGGCGGCCTGTACCACGCTTTCGTGCCCATACCCCGCATTGACGCACCACAGACCGGCAAAACCGTCAATCAACTCGCGCCCTTCGCCGTCCGTCACCCTGGCCCCGTGCGCAGAGCGGAGCACGCGCACGCCGCGCGCCTCATGCCCGTGGAAGGAAGAGACCGGATGGACAAGGTGCCGCCGGTCGAGTTCGACGAGGGAGTTTGTGAGCATGATCGTCTCCGATACAATTAGCCAAGCGCTTGGGAAACAAGCGCGAAACTCGTGAAGTCGCCCGTGCGCGCCGGGCCTGGATCGCGGGCCATCGCGGTGCCGTCGGCGACATGAGCCAGCCCGAGCGTGGCCACGAAATCCGACAGCCCCGCTGCCTCGGGCAGGTCGATACGCAGGAACGTGCCTGCGTTGCGCTCCACTCCCTCGGCGATCAGCGAACGCGCGGTTGCCGCGTTCCGCGCGACCACGGGGCCGATCACACGCCCGCGCCCGAAATCTCGCAAAAGTGCGAAACCGCCCTCGGCCAGAAGCACTTCGCCCTGTGCCGCGATCCTTTCGAGCAGTGCACGACGGTCGAGACCGGACGCCGCATGGTCCATTTCCGCCAGCCGCGCCACATCCTGCGCGGTACCATCCCGCACCGGCAGTTCGGGTGTCGCTGTCTGCGCGGTGCCCTGATGCTGGAAAATCCGGTGCGTGGCGCGAAAGCCCAGCTTTTCATACAGCGGCAACCCTTCGAGCGTGGCGACGAGCCGCATTTCGGACCCCCGCGCAAGCTCCATAGCCGCCGCCATCAGCGTCCGGCCAAGGCCGCGCCCGCGCATCGCCTCATCCACGATGATCATGTTGATGAGCGCGACCGCGCCGAAACGTGTGCAACACGCCGTCCCGACAACGCGTGTGCCGTCGAGCGCCACGACCCCCTTAGAGACCGCGAGGGCCAGTGCCCAGTCCTCTTGCTTGTGCGGCCAGCCCACCTGTTGCGAGAGGTGTAGCGCCTCGGCCATATGGTCGGGCGCAAACGGGCTGATTTCCAGCCCCGACCCGAGCGTGGGCTGCGTGGAAGCGTCTGTCATGAACTCACTCGCCTTGTTGTCCCTCTCACGGTAGGGCGCGTGGATCGGCATGTTGCGCCTGAAGCGTGATCGGTGCGGCAGATTTCTTTTGCGTCGCGCCGCCTTCGCCGCAGGAAATGCCGCCTCTACCCGGCACAGGCCCGCCCGAGGGCAAGCAGCATGTCATGGCAGGCCCGAAGCTCCGGCAGAGTCAGGTATTCCTCGGGTCGGTGTGCGCGGGCGATGTCGCCAGGGCCGCAGATGATTGCCGGAATACCCGCCTGCTGATAAAGCCCCGCCTCCGTCCCGAAACTCACGGCGGCGGTCGCGTCATGACCGGAAACCGCAGACATGAGGGCGGCCAGCGGATGCGCGGCATCGAGAGCAAGGGGCGGATAGCTCGAAAGCCACTCGGTATCGACACCGCTCTTGTCGGCTGCGGCCAGGACCGGGGCGAGCAGCGACCCGGGATCGGTCCCAGCGATGGCCCGGGCCTCGAACTCTGCCTCGGCCCGGTCCGGAATGATATTGAGCGCCTGCCCGCCTGTGACCGTGCCGACTTGCACGCTGGACCATGGCGGCGCGAACCGGTCATCTCTTGGTCCGCGTGTCTGCAACTCGCGCGCCTGTGCTTCGGCCGCGACCAGCGCAGGCAGCAGCGCGTGGATCGCGTTTTTCCCCAGATCAGGACGCGAGCTATGGCCTGCCACGCCCGTCACGCGCAAACGCAGCGCCGCCTTGCCCTTGTGCGCGAGCACCGGCACCAGCCCCGTGGGCTCTCCGACGATGCAGCCAAGCGGCGCCGCGCACAACTCTGGCAGCTTGGCGATCAGGTGTGGCACACCTTTGCAGCCGGCCTCCTCGTCATATGAGAGCGCGATATGAATGGAGGTGGCCGGCGCCATCGCCGCCAGATCCGGTGCGACGGCAAGGACAGCGGCAACAAAGCCCTTCATGTCACACGCCCCACGCCCGATCAGCCGATCGCCGGTCTGGCGCAGGGTGAACGGGTCGGCGTGCCACCCGGGTTCCTCGGCCGGGACGACATCGACATGACCCGACAGGATATAGCCGGGGCGCGTCGCATCCCCGATCGTGGCAAAGAGGTTGGCACGGTCGCCTTCCGGCCCGACGAGGATGCGGCAGGAAATGCCGTGCCCGTCGAGCCAATCCGCGACCGCCTCGATCAACGACAGGTTCGGACGCCCGACAACCGTGTCGAAGCTGACAAGCCGGGCGAGCATCTCATGGGGTGTGCGGGCAAAGGCCATGGTGGCTATGTGTCCTTTTGTCAGATGGCGCGCAGGCATGTTTGATCCTGCACCGAAGCGAGACAGAAGGGGCATTGCTTCGTGCGGTTCCAACGGCACCTTTTGCCGGATCCTGCCCGTACAACGCGATATCCTGCGGCAAGCCCGTCAAACGCGGCAATCCATTCCGCCGCCGAACAGCAAGGATGAGGGCATCGCAGACGCTTTGGAGACCATCATGACCTTCCGCCCCAAGTTCATCACTTTTGACTGCCACGGCACCATGATCTTTTACGACATGGCCGGTGCGGCGCGCGATCACTACGGTGAGACGCTATCACCCGAGGCGATGGAGGTGTTCATCCGGGATTTCGCGGCCTACCGGCTCGATGAGATTCTCGGGGCATGGAAGCCCTATGCCGAGGTGGTGCACAATTCGCTGGAACGGACCTGCAAGCGCAACGGCGTGGCGTTCGATGCGGATATCGCGACGGCGATCTACCATCGTGTGCCGACATGGGGGCCGCATGCGGACGTCCCGGCAGGCCTCGCCAGGATCGCGGACAAAATCCCGTTGGTGGCGCTGACAAATGCGATGAACAGCCAGATCCCACACAACATCGCCAATCTTGGCGCACCCATTGCCCATGTCTTCACCGCAGAGGATGCACAGGCGTACAAGCCGCAGATGCGCGCATTCGAGTATATGTTCGATCAGCTCGGGTGCGGGCCGGAGGACGTGTTGCACGTATCGTCGAGCTTTCGCTACGATCTGATGACGGCGCACGATCTCGGCATCACCCACAAGGCATGGGTAAATCGTGGCCATGAACCGGCCAATCCGTATTACGGTTATACCGAGATCCCGGATATCTCCGGGCTGCCCGCTCTGGTCGGGCTATAGGTCAGGCAGAGACGATCATGAAATACGAATCCTACTGGCACGATACCGCCCCCGCCTTCGACGCCGGACATCAAGGCCCGGTCGAGGGCCGCTTTGACGTGGCGGTGATCGGCGGCGGCTTCACCGGGCTGAGCGCGGCGCGGCGGTTGGCGCGCGCGGGGGTATCGGTGGCGCTGCTCGAGGCAGAGCATGTCGGGGCTGGCGGGTCGGGCCGTAATGGTGGGCACCTCAACAACGGCATGGCGCACAGTTATGCCGCGGCCAAGGCGCATTTGGGGGCAGAGCGCGCCCACGCGCTCTATCAGGCCTATGACCGCTCGATCGACATGATTGAGGATACCATCGCCGAGGAGCGAATTGCTTGCGACTTTCGCCGTTCGGGCAAGCTCAAACTGGCGTCGAAGCCAAGCCACGTCGCATCGCTGCGCGCCAATTGCGCGTTGATCGCGCGTGAAGTGGATCCCGAGGCGCGTTGGCTGGAACCTGACGCGCTGCGCGCCGAGATAGGATCGCGCGCATTCCACGGTGCCTGCCTGCAACCGAAATCGGCAATGATGCATATGGGGCGCTATGTGTCGGGGCTGGCGCGGGCGACGGCAAAGCACGGGGCGCTGATCTGGGAGAACGCACCGGTGACGGGGCGGCGCAAACAGGATGGCCTGTGGAGGCTCGACACCCCACGCGGCCATCTGCACGCAGAGCGGATCATCGCCGCGACAGGCGCCTATGCCGGTGCGGTCAAGGGGGCGCCGCTCAAGCCCTTTTGCAGGCGTATCATATCGGTCGGCTCGTTCATCGTGGCGACGCGCCCGCTGACCGACGCAGAGGTCGCAGCGACCTTGCCCGGCAATCGCACTTGCGTGACCTCGATGAATATTGGCAATTATTTCCGCCTGTCGCCCGACAACCGCCTCATCTTTGGTGGTCGCGCACGGTTTTCAGCCAGTTCCGACCAACGCTCGGACGCGAAATCGGGCGAGATTCTGCGCGCCGGGATGGCGCGGATATTTCCGCACCTTACAAATGTCGAGATCGACTATTGCTGGGGTGGCCTTGTCGGGATGACCAAGGACAGATTTCCCCGCGCCGGCGAATTGGACGGCATGATCTACGGCATGGGCTACTCCGGGCATGGCGCGCAAATGTCGACCCTGGTAGGTGCGTCGCTGGCGGACATGGCCATGGGGCACCCGGATGCCAACCCCTTGGCCGGTCTCGACTGGCCCACGGTACCGGGATATTCCGGGCGTCCGTGGTTCCTGCCATTGGTGGGGCTGTGGTTCTCGATGAAGGATCGGATATCGTGATGCTACTGCCGGTCAGCCCAGTGAATGGGCGGCAAGCCCAAACATCCTCGGGCCGCTTAGCGAGCGGCGCTGGTTGCCCAGGTACATCTCGGTGACCGTGTCGTGGACACCCATTCCGGCCGCTGACAGAAATGCACCGAACTCTTCGCATTCGGCTGGCGTATCAAGGCGGACGAAATCACCCTGACTGCGCTGAATGAGCGGCGCCGCAAGCATCATGGCCATGCTCTCGGTTTCGGCGACGAGCGGCCCGATCACCCATCCCCGCCCGAAGCGTCGGCGCAGCGCGAAGCCGCGTATCTCGTCCCCGGATTCGACCACCATCCCGTCGGACAGATGCAGCAGCGCCGCCATCGTGTCATCACGCGCCGCTCCATAAGCGTGCGTGTCCAGTGCGCGAATTTGCGTCGCATCAGCGGGTTCCATGGGACGCAAATCAAGGCCCGGCACAGGCGCGGGCCGGTGGATCGGCCGGGTCACGCCCTGATGCTGCCAGATCGTGCCGAGCGGAACAAAGCCCGCTTCCTTGTAGAGCCGGTACCCCTGGCGCGTCGCGCTCAGCCGCAGATCGATGTCGGGACAGTCGTTCATCACCCTGCGCAACAACCAGCGCCCGGTGCCCATCGTCTGTAGGCGGGGCGCAGTAACCATCATGCCCAGCATGGCAAAGTCGCTTCCCGCCCGAAAGCACATGGCCGACCCCATCGCGCGCCCGATTTCATCAATCGCCAGATAGCCTTCGCCAAGCGAGATGAGCATGTCGAGATCGCGACGACGGTGCGCCCAGAACACTCCAACCGTCAATTCGTGCAAAAGCGTGCGGTCGGCAGGGCTGATCCGGTGCGCCGTGGCGATGAACTTGTCCACGCGAAAGCTGTCGCGCAGGGTATTGTCCGCCTCCTGCGCGTTTTCGTCTTCCGTCGGTTCGCCGAATTGTCTCGCCATATGTTCGCAAGCCTCTGTTTTTTCGTTGCTATGGCGCCTCAGGCCGGGCCGCGCAGCGTCTAATCACATCTCCTGCACAGTATCGACCATTCGTCACGGTTTTTTCTGCGGTTTCTAGCCCGGATACCACAGCATATGCGCTTTCATTCCTGTCAGGATCACTCACAAATCGGTGCCGGTAAGGATTGAACGAGGCGCCAAAAGTGAAGCCAAGTGTCTTGAAGGAGTTTCCGCCCCATGCGTGACGATCCGTTGTTGCAGCCTTGCCAGGTCGGACATCTGACGTTGAAGAACCGTCTGCTGATCACCGGCCATGAACCCGGCTATGCCGAAGATGGGCTGCCCAAGGATCGCTACCGCGCCTATCACGTGGCGCGGGCGCGGGGCGGTGTGGCGTTGACCATGACCATGGGCTCTGCATCGGTCGCCCCTGACAGCGCGCCCTCTGGCGGGGGTATAGAGGCGTTTCGCGACGAGATCGTGCCCTGGATGCACGCCCTTGCGCAGGAATGTCATGACGAGGGCTGTGCGGTGATGATCCAGCTGACCCATCATGGCCGACGCACACGCTGGGACCGCGGGGATTGGTTGCCCACCGTATCATCGAGCCATGAGCGCGAAATCTCGCACCGTCACGCCGCCAAACTGGCCGAGGATTGGGATATCTCCCGGATCATCGAGGATTACGCCACCGCCGCCGCGCGCATGCACGAGGCCGGGCTCGACGGTGTCGAATTTCTCGCGACGGGGCATTTGCTGGATCAGTTCTGGTCGCCGCGCTCCAATCATCTCGATGCGCCCTATGGCGGATCGCTCGAGAATCGCATGCGGCTGGCGATGGAGGTGCTGACAGAGACGCGCCGCAGGGTTGGGTCCGGCTTCCTGCTGGGGCTGCGCTATGCCGGGGACGAGATGTGCGCGGACGGGGTCGATGCTGAGGAAGGGCTCGAAATATCCCGCCGCCTGAAGGAAAGCGGGCTGGTGGATTTCGTCAATGTCACGCGAGGACACATTGATACGGATGCGGGGCTTACCGACATGATCCCCGTGCACGGCATGCGAAGTGCGCCACATCTCGAAGCGGCGGCACGGTTGCGCGAGGCGACAGGTATCCCCGTATTCCACGCCGCCAAGGTGGCGGATGTCGCCACCGCCCGCCACGCAATCGCAACCGGCATGGTGGACATGATCGGCATGACCCGCGCACATCTGGCCGATCCCGATATCGTCCGCCGGATCGAGGCCGGGCAAGAGGATCGTATTCGCCCGTGCGTGGGCGTCAATTTCTGCCTCGACCGGCGCTTTCAGGGGGCCGCCGCGCTATGTGCACACAACCCGTCCACGGGCCGGGAACAGGAACAGCCGCATTCCATAGCGCCCGCCGACGTTTCGCGCCGGGTGCTTGTGATCGGCGCCGGCCCCGGTGGGCTAGAGGCCGCCCGCGTGGCCGCCGAGCGTGGGCATGATGTCGAACTGCACGAGGCGGCCAACGACCCCGGCGGCCAGGTGCGGCTGATGGCCCAATCCGAGCGGCGGCGTGAAATCCTGTCCCTCATCGGCTGGCGCATGGCCGAGTGCGAACGGCTGGGCGTTCGGTTTCACTTCAACAGTTTTGCGGAGCCTGAAACGGTGCTGGGCTCAGGTGCGGATCTGGTGATCGTCGCCACCGGCGGGCTGCCACATGACGTGCCGCTGCATGCCGGACAGGATTTACCCGTCTCAAGCTGGGATATCCTGTCAGGGGACGCTCGACCGGGCCAGAATGTGCTGGTCTTTGACAACGCCGGGGATGCGGCCGGCCTTCAGGCCGCCGAGATGATCGCTGCGACGGGCGCGCGGGTCGAGATCGTCAGCCCTGACCGCGCGCTATCGTCCGAGGTAATGCCCATGACATTGACGCCATTCCTGCGCGAGGTGCAGGGCAAAGACGTGCACTTCACCGTCACCTGGCGTCTCAACGCAGTGCGGCGGGAGGGCAACAGGCTGTTGGCCGACCTTTGCAGCGATTACAGCACGGCGCGTATGACGCGCGAGGTCGATCAGGTCGTGGTCAACAATGGCACAGTGCCGCTCGACGATCTGTACTTCGCGTTGAAACCGCATTCGCGCAACCTCGGCGAGGTGGACCGGGACGCGATGCTGGCGGGACAGGCCCAGACCATAACGCGCAATCCTGGGGCAGGGTTTGCACTGTTTCGTATCGGTGACGCGGTTGTCTCCCGCAACATCCATGCGGCGGTTTACGACAGTCTCAGGCTCATGCGGACCATGTGACTTATGTCACATCAGAATGCCCACGCGAGAACTGACGTTGGTCGTGCCCCACAGGGAGGGCAAGGTGGGTGGCAAGACCGACCTCGCCCCCGTCCGTCATGCGAGCGTCGCATGACAGGTCCTCCCGCGAGGTTCAGATCGGTGCAAGGCTCGCCCCCTCGATGGTCGCTCCAGCCGCAAGCGTCTCGATGAAGTCCCGAGACGCGCGCGCCCAGGCCGCTTTTTCCAGCGCCTGCGCGATTTTCGGACGGACCGCGTCATAGGGCAGCACCTGCCCCGGTGCGATGGCGTTCAGGCGGATGATGTGCCAGCCATGCCGCGACAACACCGGCGCGGGGCTCACGCCGCCCTCGTCCAGACCGCGCAGCGCCGCCTCGAATTCCGGCACCGTGTCGCCGGGGCTAAGCTGCCCGAGGTGACCGCCAGACGCCTTGGAACCGCAATCGCTCTCGCGGGCGGCCGCGGCAAATCCCTTGGCCTCGCCGTCGAGTTTTGCCAGCAGGGCAGTTGCCCTCGCTTCGGCGGCCGCACGCTCCTCATTATCGCGCGGATCGCAGGCGCACAGGATATGCGACACATCCCACAGCGGGGCCGAGCGGTAACGCGCGGGATCCTTCGCCCATTCTGCACGCACCGTCTCTTCCGTGACAGGCGCGATGGTCAGCGCCTCGTCCAGAAGGGCGCGGATCAGCGCCTCCTCGTCGGTCTCGAAGCGGCCCGGGGCCAGTTCCATCGGGTCGGGCACCAGCCCGCGCCGCCGCGCCTCCTGCAACAGAAGCGCCCGGATCGCCAGCGCCTGCGCGGCCTTGCGCCAGGCAATGCCGGGTTTGTCACGGGGGCCAGTGTGGTTCTGGGCCTCGGCGGCAACCGCCGCCGAGGGGATGGTTTCGCCGTTGACGACGACATCGGGGAAAAGCGCCACATTCATGACAGTCACTCCGCCGGGGTCGTCGCCGAGGGGCCGGCTTCACCCTGCACCTCGTCAAACGCGCGGCGGCGCTCGTCGAGCGGACGGCGGCGGCGCGAGCGCACGATCTGGTAACCGGGCCGCGCCAGCAGGTAGCGGAACGGCGCTGCAAAACCCGACCAGATATGCACCAGCCGCGTGAACGGGAACAGGATCGTTATGATCAGCCCGAGGAAGATGTGCAGCTTGTAGAGCCAGTGCACATCGACAACCGTGACCCAGGCATTGATGTTCCAGGTCACCACGCTCTGCGACCAGGTCATGAAGCGGACCATTTCCGAGCCGTCCATATGCTGCAACGTCTGGGTGATGGTCAGAAGGCCGATCGCGAGCTGAAGCCAGATCAGCCCCATGATGATGATATCGGGCCAGGTAGAGGTCACGCGGATACGCGGATCGGTGAGACGCCGGTGCAAGAGCATGGTCGAGCCGATCAGCGCGGCGATGCCCGCCGGGCCGCCGATGAGGACCGCCATCCACTGCTTGAGCCCATAGGGAACACCCAGTGCATCCAGCACCCAGATCGGCGTGAAGAGGCCGATGAGGTGGCCGAAGAATACCGTCAGAATACCGACGTGAAACAGAATGGACCCCCAGACCAGTTGCTTGCGCCGCAACAGCTGGCTGGAAGAGCTTTTCCAGGTGAAGGGATCGCGCTCGTAGCGCGCGATGGAACCCACGAGAAACACCGTCAGCGCGACATAGGGCATGACCCCGAAGATGACGAAGTTGATATCGAAAGTGCCGAACATGTCATGCGCTCCTGTTCATGGGGGCGGGGGCCGGTTTTGACTTGGATGCGGGGACGTCCATGTCCGCCAGCATCTCGCGGACCTGCGGGCATCCCGCATTCGGGTCGGGGCCAAAGGTGACCTCGGTTTCCTCCCAGACCGCATCGAGAGCTTCCAAATCGGTCGGATCGTCATCGGGCTGCGCCAGCATTTCGGCCAGGGTTTCGGCATCGACCTGCGTCCCGGAAAGCTGCGACAAAGCCCTGAAAACGCAGGCATATCCGCTCTCGCGCCGCTCCAGCCTTGTGCCGAGCGCATCAAGGATATGCGCCGCGTCGGAGAGGATATCCTGTGCCTCCGCGCCGGGGCGCGTCGATAGGAATTCCAGCAGCACCGGCAGGTGATCAGGCAGTTCCGAGGTGGCGGGCTCGACCCCGCCCGCCCGGTAAGTCTCGATCAGGCTGACCATCGCGCCGCCACGGTCCCGGCTTTCGCCATGGACATGCTCGAACAGGTTGAGCGACAGCGTGCGCGAGCGGTCGAAGAGCATCACGTAGCCCTCCTGCAGGTCGTAGATATCGCCCTGCGCCAGCGCGTCTGCGAGCGTCTGCAACGCCGCGCGAGTGCCCGGGTCGATGCGCGTGTCGTTCGCCAGAACCGTCCCGATCTCGGGCATGGCCGCCTGTAACTCCGTTGAAGGGTAGCTGAGCATCAGCGACAGGGCTTTCAATGTGCGGTCCGTCATCAGAATGTCTCCTGCGGCAGGGCAAAGTTCTTCTTCTTGCCGCCGAAGAGCGTCGTCTTGCCCGTCTCGCCGGAAGAACAGCCATTGCCATCGGTGAAGCCACAGCCGCCACGGATGTCGGCCCCGTCTTCGTTCTGTTCGCGGTGCGCCGTGGGGATCGCGAAACGGTCCTCGTAATCGGCGATGGCCATGATCTTGTACATGTCCTCGATCACCCGGCCCGACATGCCGACGCGGGCGGCGATGGCCTCGTCGCGCACGCCGTCCACGCTGAGCGCGCGCATGTAGAGCCGCATGGCCGACATGCGCTCCAGCGCATGCACGATGGGCTCCTCGTCGCCCGCGGTCAGCATGTTGGCGAGGTATTTCACCGGAATGCGCAAGCTGCGCACGTCGGGCATCTGGTCGCTCATCGCGATCTGGCCGGCCTGCGCGGCGTTCTGGATGGGCGAAAGCGGCGGAATATACCACACCATCGGCAGGGTGCGGTATTCGGGATGCAGCGGAAACGCCACTTTCCACTCCATCGCCATCTTCCACACCGGGCTGACCTTGGCCGCCTCGATCCAGTCTTCGGGGATTCCGTCGCGGCGAGCGGCGGCGATTACCTCGGGGTCGTTCGGGTCGAGGAACACATCCATCTGCGCGCCGTAGAGGTCGGTCTCGCGCTCAGCGCTCGCCGCCGCCTCGATCTTGTCGGCATCATAAAGGATCACGCCCAGATATCGGATGCGGCCCACGCAGGTCTCCGAGCAGACGGTCGGCTGGCCGCTCTCGATGCGCGGATAGCAAAAGGTGCATTTCTCGGATTTGCCGCTTTCCCAGTTGTAGTAGATCTTCTTGTAGGGACAGCCCGAGATGCACATCCGCCAACCCCGGCACTTCTCCTGGTCGATCAGGACAATGCCGTCTTCCTCGCGCTTGTAGATCGCGCCCGAGGGGCACGACGCCGAGCAGGTCGGGTTGAGGCAATGCTCGCACAGACGCGGCAGGTACATCATGAAGGTATTTTCATACTCTCCATAAATCTCCTTCTGCACATTCTCGAAGTTGTAGTCCTCGGACCGCTTGGAGAATTCGCCGCCCAGGATTTCCTCCCAGTTCGGGCCCTTCTCGATCTTTTCCATCCGCTCACCAGTGATCTTGGACCGGGGCCGCGCGGTGGGGAAATGGTCCATGTCGGGCGCGGATTTCAGGTGGTCATAGTCGAAATCGAACGGCTCGTAATAGTCGTCGATCTCGGGCATCGACGGGTTGGCAAAGATATTCGCCAGGATCCGCCACTTGGCCCCCTGCTTGGGTTGCAGCTTGCCGGAGGCCGAGCGCACCCAGCCCCCGTTCCAGCGTTTCTGGTTTTCCCAGTCGGTGGGATAGCCGGTACCGGGCTTGGTCTCGACATTGTTGAACCACGCATATTCGACGCCCTCGCGCGTCGTCCACACGTTCTTGCAGGTGACCGAGCAGGTGTGACACCCGATGCATTTGTCGAGGTTCAGAACCTTGCCGATTTGCGCACGAACTCTCATTCCGCTGCCTCCACTTTTCCGGTTGCAGGCCCGGACGCAGGGGTGTCCAGCCAGTCGATCTTCTTCATCTTGCGCACGATCACGAACTCGTCGCGGTTGCTGCCCACGGTGCCGTAATAGTTGAACCCGTAGCTGAGCTGCGCGTAGCCGCCGATCATGTGCGTGGGCTTGAGCGTGGCGCGGGTCACCGAGTTGTGGATGCCGCCGCGATGGCCGGTCTTTTCCGATCCGGGCGTGTTCACGATCTTTTCCTGCGCGTGGTACATGAAGAGGGTGCCCTGCTTGATCCGCTGGGACACCACCACCCGCGCGGTCAGCGCGCCGTTGATGTTGTAGGCCTCGACCCAGTCGTTATCGACAAGGCCCGCCTTCTGCGCGTCCACCTCGGACATCCACACCACGGGGCCACCCCTGTTCAGCGTCAGCATCAGCAGGTTGTCGGTATAGGTGCTGTGGATACCCCATTTCTGGTGCGGCGTGATGAAGTTCAGCACCACATGCGGGCTGCCTTCGGCCGCGTCGTTGTTGACGGCTGCGGTGATGGTCTTGAGGTCCACCGGCGGGCGGTAGCTGACAAAGCCCTCGCCGAAGGCGCGCATCCACAGGTGATCCTGGTAGAGCTGTTGTCGGCCCGTCAGGGTCCGCCACGGGATCAGTTCGTGCACGTTGGTATAGCCCGCGTTGTAGCTGACCTTGTCGCTCTCGATCCCCGACCATGTGGGCGAGGAGATGATCTTGCGCGGCTGTGCCGCGATATCGCGAAAGCGGATCTTGTTGTGATGCTCGCCCTCGGCCAGATGGGCATGGTGCCGCCCGGTGGGCTTCTCCAGCTCTTCCCACGCCTTGACCGCGACATTGCCGTTGGTCTCGGGGGCCAGCATCAGGATCATCTCGCAGGCGTCGATGGCCGTTTCCAACCTCGCGTGGCCCTTGGACACACCCTCGTCCAGCACCACACCGTTGAGGTCGCACAAGGCTTGCACCTCCTCATCGGTGTTCCAGTTGATGCCCTTGCCGCCATTGCCCAAGCGTTCCAAAAGCGGCCCGACGGAGGTGAACTTCTTGTAGAGGTTGGGATAATCCCGCTCCACCGCGATATAGTTGGGCGCGGTTTTGCCCGGGATCAGGTCGCATTCGCCCTTCTTCCAGTCCTTGACATGGGCCTGCGCCAACTCGCCCGGCGTGTCGTGCAGAAGCGGAAGCTGTACGATATCGGTCTCCACCCCCAGCACTTCGGGTGCCACCTCGGAAAACTTGGCTGCGATCGCCTTGAAGATGTCCCAGTCCGACTTGCTCTCATAGGCCGGATCCACCGCCGCCTGAAGCGGGTGGATGAACGGGTGCATGTCCGACGTGTTCATGTCGTCCTTCTCGTACCAGGAGGCCGTCGGCAGGACGATGTCGGAATAGACGGCGGTGGTGGACATGCGAAAGTCGATGCAGACGAGCAGGTCCAGCTTGCCCTTCGGCGCCTCATCGTGCCAGACCGCCTCTTTCGGCATCACGCCGCCTTCCTCGCCCAGATCCTTGCCCATCACGCCGTGATCGGTGCCCAGAAGGTGCTTGAGGAAATACTCGTGCCCCTTGCCCGAAGACCCGAGCAGGTTCGAGCGCCAGACAAACAGGTTGCGCGGCCAGTTCTCGGGCGCGTCGGGGTCCTGACAGGACATTTCCAGATCGCCGGATTTCAGCTTCTCGGCGACGTAATCCTTGATCTCCTTGCCGGCCTTCTTCGCCGCTTTCGACACCTCCAGCGGGTTGGTTTTCAACTGCGGGGCCGAAGGCAACCAGCCCATCCGCTCGGCGCGAATGTTGTAGTCGATGAGGCTCACGTCCCAATCGCCCTCGGGCGCCGTAGGCGACAGGATTTCTCCCGCGCGCAGCGTCTCGTAGCGCCATTGATCGGTATGGGCATACCAGGCCGAGGTCGAATTCATGTGCCGCGGCGGCCGGTTCCAGTCGAGCGCGAACGCGAGCGGTTGCCAGCCAGTTTGCGGGCGCAGCTTTTCCTGGCCCACGTAATGCGACCAGCCGCCGCCCTCCTGCCCGATGCAACCGCACATCACCAGCATGTTGATGATGCCGCGGTAGTTCATGTCCATGTGGTACCAGTGGTTAAGACCGGCCCCGAGGATCACCATGGACTTGCCCCGCGTCTTCTCGGCATTGCCCGCGAACTCGCGTGCGACCGCGATGATCTTCTCACGCGCGACGCCGGTGATCTTTTCAGCCCAGGCGGGGGTATAGGGCAGGTCGTCGTCGAAATCCTTCGAGACCCAGTTGCCCCCCAGCCCCCGGTCGAGGCCGTAATTGGCGCAGAAGAGATCGAACACGGTGGCGACCAGAACCTCGTCGCCCCCCGCCAGCGTGACGCGCCGCGCGGGGATGTTGCGCGTGAGCACGTCGGGATGGTCGCATTTCACGAAATCTCCGGTGGCGACCCCTCCGAAATAGGGGAAATCGACGTCCACGACCTCGTCGTGATGCTCTTCGAGGATCTGGCTCAGGCGCAGATTGGTCTCGGTGCCCTTGGCCCTCTCCTCAAGGTTCCACTTACCCTCTTCGCCCCAGCGAAAGCCGATCGAGCCGTTGGGTGCCACGATCTGGTTCGATGCCTCGTCATACGCGACGGTCTTCCAGTCGGGGTTGTTCTTTTCGCCCAGCTTCCCGCCGAAATCCTGGGCGCGCAGCATGCGGCCCGGCACGAGGTGGCCGTCCTTCTCGTCGAGCCGGACCAGCATCGGCATGTCGGTGTACTTGCGGGCATACTCCTCGAAATACTCGGCCTGCCGATCAAGGTGGTATTCGCGCAGGATGACATGGCCGATGGCCATCGCGAGCGCCGCATCGGTGCCCGCCTGCGGGTTGAGCCAGATATCGCCGAACTTGGCGGCCTCGGAATAGTCGGGGCTGACCACCGCCGACTTGGTGCCGCGATAGCGCACCTCCGTGTAAAAATGCGCGTCTGGCGTCCGCGTCTGCGGCACGTTCGAGCCCCAGAGCATCAGGAAGCCTGCGTTGTACCAATCCGCCGATTCCGGCACGTCGGTCTGTTCGCCCCAGGTCTGCGGGCTGGCCGGCGGCAAGTCGCAATACCAGTCATAGAAGGACATGCAGGTGCCACCCAAAAGACTCAGATACCGCGAACCGGCGGCGTAGCTGACCATCGACATGGCGGGGATCGGTGAGAAGCCAAAGACGCGGTCGGGGCCGTAGGTCTTGGCCGTGTAGGCGTTGGCGGCAGCGACGATCTCGGTCGCTTCGTCCCAGCTTGCGCGCACAAACCCGCCCTTGCCGCGGGTCCTGGTGATCGAGGCGCGCAAGACGGGATCGTTCTGGATTGCGGCCCAGGCGGCCACCGGCGTCATCGTGGAACGCATCCTGCGCCAGGCACGCATCAGGGCGCCGCGAATGAGCGGGTTCTTTACCCGGTTGGCCGAGTAGAGATACCAGCTATAGGAGGCGCCCCGCGCGCAACCGCGCGGCTCGTGGTTGGGCATGCCTGCGCGGGTACGCGGATAATCGGTTTGCTGCGTCTCCCAGGTGACGATGCCGGATTTGACGTAGATCTTCCAGGAACACGAACCGGTGCAGTTCACCCCATGGGTGGAGCGCACGATCTTGTCGTGCCGCCAGCGGCTGCGATATGTATCCTCCCAGTCGCGGTTCTCGCGGGTGGTCTGACCCCAACCGTCGGAGAATTGCTCCAATTCCTTGCTCTGGAAGAAGTTCAGCTTGTCGAGCAGATGACTCATGGCTCTCTCTCCTTAGTTGGCGGGCTGCGCGGGGGTGGCGCGGCCATGTTCGATGTCGTGAAGCAGGCCACCCTTGCGGGTGTAGACTACGAAAGTGATCAGCGCGCAGAGCACGTAGAAGATCAGGAAGGTCCAGAGCGCCGCCGCCGGCCCGCCGGTCAGCGCGATCGAGGTGCCGTAGCTCTTGGGAATGAAGAAGGCACCGTAGGCCGCGATGGCCGAGGTAAAGGCGATGATCGACGAGGCCTCGCGCTCGGCCTGCTTGCGCGCCGCCTTCTCGTCCTGCCCGGGATTGAGGCGGGCCACTTCCTTGCGCATGATCACCGGGATCATCTGGAAGGTCGAGGCATTGCCCACGCCGGTCAGGAAGAACAGCGCCATGAAGCAGGCGAAGAAGCCCCAGAAATTGCCCGCGCTGCCACCCAGCGGCAGGAATTGCAGAACGCCCCAGACCGCGGCGATCATGCCGAGGAAGGTCCAGAAGGTCACACGACCACCGCCCCACTTGTCCGAGATCCAGCCCGTGCCCGCACGGCTCAGCGCACCGACCAGCGGCCCGAGGAACGCCAGGTGCAGCATGTCGAGATCCGGAAACTGCAGTTTCATCAACAGCGGGAAACCCGCGGCATAGCCGATGAAGCTGCCAAACGTGCCGGTATATAGAATGCACATGATCCAGTTCTGCCGACGCTTGAGGATTTGGAGCTGATCCGACAGTGACGCCTTGGCATCGGCAATGTCATCCATCCCAAACCAGGCGGCGATCGTGGCGATCACCAGGAACGGCACCCAGACGAATCCTGCGTTCTGCAACCAGATGCGCCCACCATCCGAAAGCTCCTGCGGCGCACCACCGACGGCGCCGAATACACCCATGGTGATGACCACAGGCACGACGAACTGCATCACCGACACGCCCAGATTGCCGAGGCCGGCGTTGAGCGCCAGCGCGTTGCCCTTTTCCGCCTTCGGATAGAAGTAGGAGATATTGGCCATCGAAGACGCGAAATTGCCCCCGCCAAAGCCGCACATCAGCGCGAGGACCAGGAACCAGGCATAGGACGTATCCGGGTTCTGCACGGCAAATCCGATGCCCACGGCGGGCAGCAGCAGCGAGGCGGTCGACAACGTAGTCCAAAGCCGCCCGCCGAAGATCGGGATCATGAAGCTGTAGAAGATGCGCAGCGTCGCCCCCGAAAGCCCCGGAAGCGCTGCCAGCCAGAACAGTTGACCGGTGGTGAAGTCGAACCCGATGGCAGGCAGTTTCGCGACCACGACCGACCAGACCATCCAGACCGAAAAGGCCAGTAGAAGCGCCGGGATCGAGATCCACAGGTTGCGCCGGGCGGTACGTGCCCCGCCTTGCTGCCAGAAGCCCGTATCCTCGGGCTGCCAATCGGTCAGCAGGTGACCGGAATTCTTGGATTGGGACGTCATGTCGAATATGTCCTTATATCTCGGATTGAGGTGCGGCCGCACCGGGCCGCACCATAGTGTTCGTCATTCCGCGGGTTGCGACGCCTGACCGCGAGGCGCACCGCCGGGCCCGCCCACAGGCTTGGGCAGTGGCGCATCCGGCACATCGGAGAGGTACTTCTCACCCTCGAGCCCGGGGTGACGGCGACGCTCCATCCGGCGGATCGCGAGGTGCATCCACACGGTCGATACCAGCACGATCACGAACAGCAGCATGAACGGCGCGGTCCACACCCCCGTGAGATCGAGCAGCACCCCGAAGGCGATCGGCAGGAAGAACCCGCCAAGCCCGCCGATCATGCCGACCAACCCGCCGACAGACCCCACGTGATAGGGATAGTAGACCGGGATATGCTTGTAGACGGCGGCCTTGCCGAGGCTCATCAGAAAGCCGAGGATCACCGTTAGAGCGACGAACACGCCCACCGAAAGGCCGAAATCGAAGGTGATCGGCCCGTTGATGCCCTGCACGATATAGCCGGTCTGCGGATAGCTCATGACGAACAGGATCAGCAGCGACCCGATAAACGTCAGATACATCACGAACCGCGCTCCCCAGATGTCGGACATCCAGCCGCCGAGCGCGCGAAACACCGATCCCGGAAGGCTGTAAAGCCCGGCAAAGACACCCGCGGTCGTCAGTTCCAGACCGTAGGCCCCGGTGTAGTAGCGTGGCAGAAAGCTCGCGAGGGCCACGAAGGCACCGAAGACAAAGAAGTAATACGTGGCAAACCGCCAGACCTGCAGGTCGCGCAGCGGCTCCAGCATCGAGCCGGTCGAGGCGGGGCCTTCGCCGGTGCGCTTACGCTCTGCCTGCACCGGGTCGGTCTTGGCCAGCAGGTAGAAGAGCACCGCGACCACGGCCAGCACGATGGCATAGACCCGCGCAGTCCCTTCCCAGCCGAGCGCGACAACCAGAAAGGGGGCCGCGAAATTGGTGACCGCGGCGCCCACGTTGCCCGCGCCGAAGATGCCAAGAGCCGTGCCCTGCTTTTCCTTCTCGAACCAGCGCGAGGTATAGGCCACGCCGACGATGAACGACCCACCGGCGAGGCCCAGGCCGAGCGCGGCAAGCAGGAAGACCGGATAGGTCTGCACACTCGTCAGCAACCACACCGCGACCGCCGTGATCAGCATCTGAAGCGGAAACATGATGCGACCGCCGAACTGCTCGGTCCAGACACCCAGAAAGATGCGGCTGACCGACCCCGTCAGGATCGGGGTGGCGACCAGCAGGCCGAACTGCGTGTCGCTCAGCCCCAGATCCTCCTTGATTTGAACGCCGATGATCGAAAAGATCGTCCAGACGGCAAAGCAGACGGTGAAGGCAAACGTGCTGAGCCCCAAGGCCCGGTACTGATCCGAGCGTGAGACACCATCGAGTGTGTGCATGACCTTTTCCTCCGGCCTGTCGTTGCATCCTGCCCGCAACTGGGCTTCGGCCAGTCATGCGGGCAGAGCCGGGAGCAGAGACTTGATCTGGATCAGATTTCTGGAAAAACGTTTGAAAATAAATGACTTGCTGAAATCCGTCATGCCGGTCACGTGCTGTAGTCAACCCGGTTGAACGCAATGAACAAGTGGCTTATTGACAATAATCAATCCACGAGCCAGCAAGACGATCGAGAGAGTGATGCCAATACGAATGGGACTACCCGAGTCGGTGCATCGCGACATCCGGGAGCTGCATCTCTTCCGGGATATGGCCGACGCGCATTTCACCGACCTGATGCACGGGGCCTATGTGCAGAACTTTCCGCCACAGATCGAGTTGATCTCCGAGGGGGACACGAGCGATTTCCTGCACATCATCCTATCCGGATCGGTCGACCTGTTCTCGGCCTGGAACAAGCGCGAGACCAGCATGGCCACCGTGCGCCCGATCTCGACCTTCATCCTCGCCGCGACCATCCGCGATGCACCCTACCTGATGTCCGCCCGCACGCTGACAAAGAGCCGGATCGCCCTGATCCCGAGTCAGGACGTGCGCGCCGTGTTCGATGCCGACAATTCCTTTGCCCGCGCCATCGTGGCAGAGCTCGCACAGTGCTATCGCTCGATGGTCAAGGCACAGAAGGACCTCAAGCTGCGGACCTCGCTGGAACGGCTGGCCAACTTCCTGCTGCGGCAGCGGATACAGTCAGGGGGCTCGGCGACATTCGAACTGGACTTCGAGAAACGCCACCTCGCCGCCGTGCTGGGCATGACACCGGAAAATCTCAGCCGTGCCTTCAAGGGGCTACAGCCCTACGGCGTGGAGGTGGACGGTATGCAGATCACGATTACCGACCCCGGGGACCTGGCCAGCTTTGCGAAACCCAATCCTCTGATCGACGATCATTCCACCTGACGACGGGGCAAGGCCGTGCCAGTCGCCACCTCGGGCCCCACCGCGACATGCCCGCGGCCCCCACGCACCCTTCATCGCGCCTTGCCGACATGGGGCCGCAACATCACCGGCCCATACAGCCCCGCAAACCCGCCGAAACCCGCGATCCATGCCAGGCCCGACAGGCCATGCAGCCATGCCGCGTGCTCGGGCCAGATACCCGCGCCCACCCGGGCCAGCACGGCAAGGATGAGGGCCGCATAGATGGCAATCGTGCCCGCCCCTGCACTCAGCGCCTGCCCGGTATGGCCCAGCGTCGCGCGCGTCATGACCGCCATCGTCATCAGCCCGACCGCGCCCGCCATCCACAGATGCTGCGCCCCGGCCATGCCCAGGCCACCGGGCAGGAGAATTTCGGCACCGATCGCCAGTGCGCCCAGGGGAAGAAAGGCGTAAGCCCCATGCAGCACCGTCACCAGCGGCTCGGCGAGGGTCCGGTGCCCCGTCCAACGCCCCAACCGCAACGCATGCAGCGCGCCGGTCAGCACGAGTGCTGCACCCGTTAGCGGGTGCAGTGGCTGCACGACCCACAGCACAAGCGCTCCCAGCATCACGACCAACGCCGCCTTGTCAAAACGTTGCATTGGCGGAACGGGCAGGACCGCGCTGCGACGTTTGACCAGCCAGTTGCGGGTAAAGGACGGCACGACGCGCCCGCCGATCACGGCGATCATCATGATCGCCGCACCAAGGCCCAGCCGCAGGCCATGGCCTTGCGCGGCATAACCGCCGCGCGCCGCCTCCCAGTGAAAGAGCGCGTTTCCAAGAGTAAAGACCGCGAGCATTCCAAGCACGATCAGGTTGCGCCAGTTCCGGCCGGCCACGATCTCGCGGGCGAGCACCGCCCCGAAAACCACAGGAAAGGCCAGGTCTGCCACGGCCACGAGGAGCGGCGGCAAGCCCGCCGAGACCGCCACCGTGACGCGCCCTGCCAGCCACAGCGCCACCAGCACGCCCAGCGGCCAGCCCACGATGGGCAGGCGCCCGGTCCAGTTCGGGACGGCCGTCAGCAGAAAACCCGCGACCACCGCGCCGAGATAGCCAAATAGAAACTCATGCGCGTGCCAGCTCACCGGATCGAAGGCCGTGGGCAGGGTGATGTGACCAGACAGCATCGGCACCCAGAGCGCCATGGCAAACGCGGCCCAGACCGACGCCCCGAGAAATAGCGGACGGAAGCCGTAGGTCAGGATCGCGGGACCGCGCCAGGCGCGCATCCGCTCAGCCGTCGTCATTCGAGGGCCTCCTTCTTGCCGTCACGTCCGTGCAGCCATGGCGATCCGGCGATAGCCCGCAGCACCATGATAGAAGCCGTTGCTCAGGTTCACAGCCCCGCTCAGAACACCAAGGCGGCCATCCGCCTCATCGACCGGCAGCGCCCCGTCCAACACGTCGCGGAACACACCCACCACCGCCACCATGTCCACATCCTGCGGCATGAGCCGAAGATGGGTCACACCGTCGGCCACCAACCGATCCGCCTCGGGTAGCAGGTCGACATAGCTCTCGGACTGGGTCTGGATTCCGTTCACGCGCAGGATCGGCGCATCGTCGCGGGTGCGAAGCGGCATCCCGTCAGGATCGTCCTCGCAGACGAAGCGGCAATTGTCCTTGGTCCGCCCGTGCGCCCGGGCGTGGTAGCAGCGGGCCGAAACCGCCAGCGAGGCGCGCCCGAAGACCTGCACCTCGACCCCGAGCCCCTCATCTCGCGCGGCTGCGGCAGCCACGGCAATCGCCTCGGCGGGCAATTCGGTGGGCAAGCAGACATGGGTTGCCCCCTGCCCGGCCATCCACGCGATCGTGGCCTCGTTATAGGCGTTCATGAACGGGCCGATGCGGTGAGGCCGCCTGCCGCGAGCATATAGCCCGGCGGCGTTGTTCACCTCGATCTCGGGGGTGTCCATCACCGCAAGATCATCTGTTGCCTTGCGCTCGCGTTTCAGCATCACCTCGGCCAGGGTCGAGACGATCACGGTCTTGCCCGCACGTTCCAGCCGCTCGATGATCTCTGGTAGCTCGCCCTCGTGGAACGGTGCGCGCTTGGAGCAGATCACCTCGCCCAGATAGACCTCGTCCACCGGGGCCTCGTCAGCGATCCGTGCGTAGAAGTCGCGGCGCCTCTCGGCGGACCAGTGATAGGCAATCGGCCCGAGGGTCAGTTTCGTCGTCATCTCCATCACCGCCATTTCTTGGTCTCGAACGCGCCCTGCGTCTGTTTCTGCCCCTCGGTCAGCGCGACCAGATCGGCCATGTTGGCCGCCCGCCCGGCGCGGATATCGTCCACCGCCGCGCGGAAGGCACGCACCACGCCCCGCACATAAGATTTCGAGCGCTGCCGCCCCTCGATCTTGAATGCGTGCACACCCGCGTCGATCAGTTCGGGCAAAAGCCGTGAAAGGTTCAGGCTCACCGGCTCCTCGAAGGCATAATACCCCTCTGGTCTATGGGGCGCGGTGTAGCGGCCCTTGCAGATCGTGGGATACCCGGCTTTCTCCTCTGGGCCGAACCGGTCGATGGTGAACCCCGCCAGTTGCGAGGACATCGACCCATCCTCATGCCGCGCATACTCAACGTCCGAAGCGGGCGAACACACGCCGTCCATGTTGGTGGATTGCCCGGTCAGGTAATTGGTCAGGCTGCACCGCCCCTCGACCATCAGACCGTGATTGCCAAAGATGAAGGTCTCGATCTCGCAGGGGATTTCGCGCTTGATCTGGCGTATTTCCGGGATGGTCAGGATACGCGGCAGCACCACACGCCTGACCCCGAAATGCTCGCAATAGTAGCGGATCGCCTCGGGCGACGAGGCCGCCGCCTGCACCGACAGGTGCAGCCTGACGCCGGGATGCGTGCGCGCGATGTAATCGGCCACGCCCATGTCGGCGACGATAAAGGCATCCACCCCCAGCCGCGTGCCGGTATCCGCCGCCTGCCGCCAGAGATCCACCTTGCCCGCGGGCGGGTAGGTGTTGAGCGCCAGCAGCACCTTTGTCCCCCTGGCATGGGCATAGGTCACCGCCTCGGCCAGCTCATCGGGGGTAAAGTTCAGGCCCGGGAAATTGCGCGCGTTGGTCGCATCCTGAAACCCGCAATAGACCGCGTCGGCACCCGCATCCACGGCGGTGCGCAGGGCGGCAGGGGTGCCCGCGGGGCAGATCAATTCGGCAAGGCTCATCTCGGATCAGGTCCTTTCCATCTCGGGGGTATAGGCGCGGCGCAACCGTGCCAGGACGGCCCGCCCGGGCGGGCCGAACATCGCCGCCGTCTCCTCGGCGATGGAGCCGTCCACGTCATCCAGCGCGTTGCGCAGCCGCACCACCGCCTCGGTGTCGCCGGTCACCTCCAGATCGCGCGAGAAGAAGGCGGCATCGCCATCCTCCTCGGAATCCACCAGTTCCAGCAGCAGCAGGAACCGCCCCCGGATCACCGCACCCGCCTGCGGCGCGGCATCGCGCGGCACGGCGCGAAACAACAGCGCGCCGGGGTCGGGGCGCAGGTGCAGGGCAAAGGGCAGATCGACCGGGTCGATCAGGAAATCGGTGCCCTGATGCGGGCCCAGGCGGGCAAAAAGCGACGGGTGCCGCCCGGCAATGCGCCGCACGACGCGCGACAGGAGCGGCTGCACCACAGCACAGGCCAGACGCGAGACTACGCCACCTCCGGGCAATCGGGCCGGAGAGACAGTGTGAACTCCAGTGCTCATGACGTGGCCGTCCTTTCTGCGACGAGCCCCTCCTCGGTCACGATCAGATCGAGCGGGATATCGTGGGGTTGCGGATAGATCGTGGTCAGGTTCGCGGCACCGAGCGCGATGCCGATGGCCACGGGGCGCGGGTCGAGCGACGCCAGCGTGCGGTCGAAATACCCCCCGCCCCAGCCCAGCCGATAGCATCCCTCGGACCAGCCAAGGCAGGGTGCCAGCGTGATGTCGGGGACCAGCGGGTCGGCCTCGGGTGGCGGAACGGGGATGTTCCAGTCACCGCGGACCATCTTGGTATCAGGTGTCCAGCGCCGAAAGATCAGCGGGGCCGCGCGGGTTTCCACAATCGGTAGGGCGATGGTAGCGCCCGCACGATATAGCGTTTTCAGAACCGGGCGCAGGTCGGGTTCGCCCTTGATCGGCCAGTAGCCGGCGAGGACGGTCCCTTGTCCTACACCGCGTTCCTCCAGCACACGCGACAGGTGCCGGCCGATTTGGCCTGAGACCCGGGCACGCCCCGCCTGGCCCAGATCCTCCCTCAGCCTGGCCAGCCGTATCCGTTCCGCCCGCCGCCAGCGCGCCACGTCGCGCGCTTGATCTGGATCGACGCCCACCGGATCGAAATAGGCGGGATCGACCTCGGAGGCCATGCAGGGCGGCGAGGCATATGTCTTGCGCTGGGTCATGCAGCAGGCCCCAGCGCAGTGACGAACACACGGTTTTCCAGCGTGTTTTGACCAATCAGGTCGCCCATCTCATACGGTTTTGCGATGGCGGCATCTTGTTGCATGCGCAGCCCTTTCACTCGCGATTCGCCCGAGCGGAACGCATTGGTATTTGATTTATTGGCTACCGCGCTATAATGCGCATTGCAAATGCCAATTCAGGAGCGCGACCTTGCGCCTCACCTCTTTCACAGATTTCGGGCTGCGCGTGCTCATGCGCATGGCGGGCGATCCGGCCCGCGCCTTTACCGCCGCCGATCTCGCCGCTGAACTCCGGGTTTCGCGCAATCACCTGGCCAAGGTGATCTCGGCACTGGCCGCGGCAAACCTGCTGGAAACCCGGCGCGGCGGTGGCGGTGGCGCGATGCTTGCCCGGCCCCCCGAGGATATCCGGCTTGGCGATGTGGTGGCCGTGCTCGAGGCCGACCAGGCCCTGGTGGAATGTTTCGCGACCGGCAGCAACGCCTGCACCCTGTCCCCGAAATGCCGGCTGAAATCCCGGTTGGCCCATGCCGAGGCCGCGTTCGTCGCGGACCTTAACCGCAGTACCCTGGCCGATTGCGTCTATCGCCCGGAAGGTGCCTGACGCGCGATCTACCCGCGTCCGACATAGGGCATCTTGGTGGCCATCAGCGTCATGAACTGCACGTTGGCCTCGGGCGGTAACTCGGCCATCGACAGGACCGCACTGCCCACGTGGTCCACCTCCATCACCGGTGGCGGAGAGTCAGGGTTGGCCGCGATGATTCCTTCCAGCAGTTCAGTGCGTGCATTGCCGATGTCGATCTGGCCGCAGGCAATGTCGAAGGCGCGTCCATCGAGGCTGAGCGTCCTGGTCAGCCCGGTGATCGCGTGCTTGGTCGTAGTGTAGGCGACCGAACCCGCGCGCGGAGAATAGGCGGAGATCGAGCCGTTGTTGATGATCCGGCCCCCCATCGGCATTTGTCGCCGCATCTGGCCGAACGCCGCCTGCGCGCAGAGAAACATACCGTGGAGGTTCACATCCACCACCTGCCGCCACTCGTCATAACCCAGCTCGTCGATCATCGCCGCGCGGCCGAAGCTGCCGGCGTTGTTGAAGAGCACGTCGAGCCGGCCCGCCTTGGTCACGAAATCGTCGAAGCAGCGCGCTACACTCTGCGGATCAGTCACGTCGCCGGGCAGGATCACGGCATTGCCATGCCCCCCGGCCACCGCCTCCAGCGCCTCTGCGCGACGCGCCATCAGCCCGACCTTCCAGCCCGCTTCCAGAAAGGCCCGCGCGCAGGCGGCCCCAATCCCGGCGCTCGCGCCGGTAATCAGCACGGATCTCATGCTTCGTCCTCCCGTTCCAGTTCCAGCGCCACCGGCTTCGCGCGCAGGTCGTCCACGCTCAGCGGCGCGGTGGGTTTCGACAGCCGGTTGCGCACCACCCAGTGCAACCGTTCCTCGGCGCGGGTGATCGCCACATAGGCCAGCCGCTTCCACAGCGGCTGCCCGGCTTCCGACCGGCCCATCCGCGCGGCGGCATAGATGTCAGGGGCAAAGACCTGCACATCGCGCCATTGCGATCCTTGCGCCTTGTGGATCGTCACCGCCGCGCCATGCAGGAACACCGCGCCCATATTGGCGGCATAGGGGATGAACGGTTCTTCCTCGCCGGGTTTCTCGATCTTGACGATCGAGGCCGCCGATAGGCGCGGGTCCTCGGCCCCGATGACATGCAGCCGCGAGAATCCTGCCCGCTTGCCAGGGCCCAGATAGATCACCTGCGCCCCCTTGATGAGACCGCGCGCCTCCAGGTCCAGCCGCTTCTTAC
This sequence comes from Roseovarius sp. A46, assembly GCF_004126395.1. NCBI lineage: Bacteria > Pseudomonadati > Pseudomonadota > Alphaproteobacteria > Rhodobacterales > Roseobacteraceae > Roseovarius > Roseovarius sp. A46. The sequence goes on from NZ_PVWS01000010.1 coordinate 52,383, forward strand.
GGTGTTTGAGCGGCAACTCGATCCCGTCGCAGATCAGCGGCTCGCCTTCCAGAAGCGCGGTCTCGGGCGCGCCGTGAACCGCGCGGAACGCGTTGATGAGGCGGATACGCGTGGCGTTGCGCCAGACGAGGACGGGTGAGCGCGCCATCAGGTCCACTTCGACCCGCTCGGCCCATCTCACCCGCTCGTCGCGGCGGGCGGCGTCCTCGATCATCCGCTCGAAATGGTGGAATTCCAGCGCCGGGTCGGCCAGCGCATGCGCAAGATCGAGGATCGGGTTGTCGGCGTCCTGCCTGTGGATACGACTGAGCGTAAGGCGCGCGGGCGCGGGCAGGCTGTCGAACACCATGCCGCCGGTGGATTTGACAGGGGGCAACTGCGCCGGGTCGCCGAACAGGACGAGCGTCGGGAAAATCTCCTGCAAATCCTCGAATTGCTGCGCGTCGAGCATGCTCGCCTCATCGACGAGGCCGATATCGAGCGGCTCCTCGCGACGCGTCCAACCGGTGATGAAATCCGAGCCGCGCAGCCCCGCCGCCGCCAGCGCGCCGGGGATCGACTTGTGATTCTGGTAAAATGCCAGCGCCCGGTCGAGCGCCTGCTCGGTCAGCCCCTCGATCTCCGGCTTCGCGCCCTGCCCTGCCAGCCATTCGGCAATCTTCGCGTATTCCGGGTCATAAACGGGCGTATAGAGAATGCGGTGAATGGTCGTCGCGGGCACGCCGCGCATCCGCAGCACGCTCGCCGCCTTGTTGGTGGGCGCGAGAATGGCCAGCGTGCGCCGGTCGCGGCGGCGCCGCCCCTCCCAATCGCCCGAGACCACATCGACGCCCGCCTCCTCGAGCGCACGGTAAAGCGCGGCCAGAAGCAGCGTCTTGCCCGACCCGGCCTTGCCGACGACGGCCATCACCGCGCGCCCGCCTTCACGCGGCGGCATGAGCGTTCCCTCGACGATATCAACCCCCACGCCGCGCAGCGCCTCGGCGATGCGGTCATGGGCCTCGGCCTGGTCAGGAGAATAGGTAAGCGCGGTCTCGGTCATGTGCGCGACCCTAGACGTGGCATCGGCGAGGTGCCAGCGAAAGCCACGCGAAGCGGCTTGACCCTGCGCCGCGCTTCCCCGATTGAGAACCAGAGGGTAGGATCGGCGGAAAAACGCCGCTGGGGAAAGGCAAGGCATGGCGCATATCATCGTGGTCGGCAACGAGAAAGGCGGAGCTGGCAAATCCACCGTCTCGATGCACGTGGCAACCGCGCTCGCTCGCATGGGCCACCGCACAAGCGCCCTCGACCTCGACCTGCGGCAGCGCAGCTTCGGGCGCTACGCCGAGAACCGTACCCGGTTCCTTGAAAAGGAGGGGCTCGACCTGCCAAGCGCCCGGCTCGTCGAGTTGCCCGAGGTCGCCGAGGCCGATCTCAAGCCCGGCGAGAACCTCTATGACCGCCGCCTCGCCGCGGCAATGGCGGCCGCCGAACCCGAGAGCGATTTCATCGTGATCGACTGCCCCGGCTCGCATACCCGCCTCAGCCAGGTCGCCCACAGCCTCGCCGATACGCTGATCACGCCGCTCAACGACAGCTTCATAGATTTCGACCTCCTGGCACGGACCGATGCCGACGGGCAGACGATCCTCGGGCCATCGGTCTATTCCGAGATGGTGTGGAACGCGCGGCAGTTGCGCGCACAGGCGGGATTGCGGGCGATCGACTGGGTGGTGCTGCGCAACCGGGTGGGTGCGCAGGCGATGGTCAACAAGGAAAAGATGGGACGCGCGCTCGACGCACTGGCGCGCCGGATCGGCTTTCGCGTGGCGCCGGGCTTCAACGAGCGGGTGATCTTCCGCGAACTGTTCCCGCGCGGGCTCACGCTGCTTGATTTGCGCGATATCGGGGTAAAGGGGCTCAACATCTCCAACATCGCGGCACGGCAGGAACTGCGCGACCTCGTCAAGGCGTTGAACCTGCCGGGTGTGACGGTCAATTTCTAGCCGACCATCCGTTCCTGTTGGGCGAACGGGCTGAAGCCCAGCCATTCCTGCATTCTGGCGGCGATTTCGCGTGGACCGGTCAAATTCAGCCTGCCATCCTTTACCGCTTTCTGGACGGTATCCAGACCCATCCAGATCGCCGTCATGGTGCGCAGGCTCGATTCGGAAAACAGGTCAACCTCGTAACCCGGATCAGAATAGCAGGCCTCGACGCCGGATTGCGGATCGACCAGCAACCAGTAATTCTGTCGCGTGACGGGCAAATCGCCAAACACGAACTGAAGGCATACCCGGCGCTCCGGCAGCGGATCAATATTCAGGCCGCGATGCATATCCCATATCAGCAATTGGGGATCCAGATTGTTGAGGGAAATCTCGCTTTCCACCCATCGCTGCCCCCACGCCCCGATCCCCATCACAAGCGGGCGAAGCTCTTCGCCGGCCTGTGTCAGGCGGTACTCCTTGACGCCGTGAGCGCCTTTGACGGAATGGATGACCCCGGCCGTCTCCAGCTCTCCCAAGCGCTTCGACAATAGCGATGGCGACATCCGTGGCAGGCCCCGCCGCAAATCGTTGAACCGCGTGCTTCCGCACAGGAGTTCTCGCAGCAAAAGCGGCGTCCAGCGCGCGCACAGAACCTCCGAGGCCATCGAGATCGGACAAAACTGACCGTAGCTGCCACTCATGAGATGTCTCCTTTTCCTGCGAAACCAGGATCGGTCGAGACTAGGGGTTCGGACCGCCCCGATCCAGTACAGTTTCAGGACTATCGCGGCAGGGACATAGCAGCGACCTTGACAGCGGATCTTGACGCCAATCATCGGCGACAGGCTGATCAATGGGAGAAACCGCCATGAAGATCGCAATCGTTCAACAGCCGCCAGTCTATCTCGACCTCGCTGCCAGCATGGATCGCGCGGTCGAACTGGTTGCGCAAGCCGCCAGCGAGGGGGCGCGGCTGCTGGTCTTTCCCGAAGCCTGGTTTCCAGGGTATCCAACGTTCTGCTGGCGCCTTTCACCGGGCGCCGACATGGGCAAGACGGACGAGCTATTCGCCCTGTTGCAGGCCAATTCGATCGATCTGAGCCGCAACGGCATGGCTCCTTTGCAGGAGGCGGCGGCAGAGCACGAGATGGTCATCGTGGCCGGGTACCAGGAACTCGATGGTGCCGTGTCGGGCTCAACCCTCTATAACTCATGCATCATCATCGACGCCGACGGCACCATCGCCAACAACCACCGCAAGCTGATGCCGACCAACCCGGAACGCATGATCTGGGGCTTCGGCGACGGGGCGGGCCTCAACGTGGTCGATACCGCGGCGGGGCGGATCGGCGCGCTGCTCTGCTGGGAAAACTACATGCCAATGGCGCGCGCCGCGCTCTATGCCCAGAACATCGACATCTATGTCGCGCCGACCTGGGATAGTGGCGACACTTGGCTGGCCACGATGCAGCATATCGCCCGCGAAGGCGGCTGTTGGGTGATCGGATGCGCCACCGCATTGGAGGCGTCGGACATTCCCTCGAACATCCCGCATTACGATACCCTGTTTCCCAACAAGGATGAATGGGTGAACCCCGGCGATGCCGTGGTCTACAAACCCTTCGGCGGGGTCGCCGCCGGGCCGATGCACCGCGAAAAGGGCTTTCTCATGGCCGAGATCAACGTCGCCGATGCCCGCGCCTCACGCCGGAAATTCGACGCCAGCGGCCACTACTCCCGCCCTGACGTGTTTTCGCTGACGGTCGACAGAAGCCCGAAGCGCCCGGTCAATTTCGTCTGAGCGGCACCGCGCCGCCAAGCCCACTCCTAGATAAAGAGCCGCCTGTCTCAGAGCGGCGGCCCGGTGCGCGGCTGCGGTCGAATTCGCATCCGGCGACTCATCCTGAGCGCCCAGATATTCGACACGGCCAGCACCGAGATCACCACCGCCCCGCCAATGAGCGCCCAACGTCCCGGGTCCTCACCGATCACCGCCCAGGCGAGCAGCGGTGCCAACACCGATTCCAGAAGAATCAGCAGCGCCACCTCTGCCGCGGTGATATAGCGCGGCCCCAGCGTCATCAGTGAGGTCGCTACGCTGATGAACGCCCCGTGCGCCAGCAGGAGCGGCCAGCTTGCCTGCCACGTCTCCAGCGGTGACGCCAGCGGCCAGACCAGCAGCGAGGCCCCGATCATCGCCACCGGAATGGTCGGCACGAGCGACACCGCCCGCAGCCGCCGCGCCGTGGTCATCGCCGCCGCATATGTCGCCGAGACGCCGAGCGCCACGAGGTCGCCGCTCCAATGCGCTCCCGCCGTCTCGTGCGAGCCGCGCAGGATGAGCGCCAGCCCGGCGAACACCCCGATCATCGTCAGCACCATCCGCAGGCTGATCGTCTCGCCCAGGAAAACGCGGCTGAAGAGCGCAGCAAAGACCGGCATGGAGGCGAGGATGAGCACCACGTTGGCCACGCTCGTCCAGCTCACCGCCAGCACAAAGCCCGACAGGGACATGCCCAGCAGCATCGTATAGAGCGCGCCGCGCCCCCCCGTCGCCGCCACCTCGCGAAAGCCTGTCGGCCCACGGGTGAGCAGCACGCCGATCAGGATCACGCTGCCTGCGGTGATCCCGCGCCAGAAGGTGATCGACGCAGCGTCGCCCTCGATCAGCCGCACGAACAGCGAGTCCGGCACGATGAACAACACGCCGGTCGCGGTGATGAGAAGGCCCTTGAGATGATCGGTCACGGCGCACCATCCGCTTTCTGGTGAACCTCGATCACGTTGTCGTCCGGATCATAGAAGAATATCTGGTGCCACCCCGCCACCGCCCGGTTACCCCAATCCGAATAGGGAATGCCCTGCGCCTCGAGATGCGCGCGAAAGGTGGCGATATCGTCGGTGCGGTACGCGATATGGCCGCTCGCCACCGGATTGACGATCTGCCCGGCGCGGAACCCGGCCTGCGGGTCGCGACGCGCGAGATGGGTCTGAATGCGCCCATCGGTGACAAAGGCCACGTCGCCGGAATAGCCCCGCTCCTTTTCCAGCACCGGAACGTCGCACTCGGGCACCTCGAGGCCAAGCACATCGCGGTAGAAAACGGCCATTTCCCCGACCCGGTCCGTGGCCAGATTGACGTGGTGCAGCGTGAGTTTCATGGCTCCCTCCCTGACGTGGAGAGACCGAAGCACGCACACACCGGATTGTCCATGCACCCCCTCGCCAGCCACGGCCACCGCGGTCTATGCTGGCCCCGACCACCTGATAGGAGAGAACCATGCCCGCCCCCGAAAACCGCCTGAAATCCGCGCTTGCGCGCGGCGAGACACTCTATGGCTGCTGGGCTGGCTTTGCCGCGCCCTACCCGACCGAGGTGCTGGCCGAGGCCGGCTTCGACTGGCTGGTGATCGACGCCGAGCACGCGCCCAACGACCTGCGCACGATTTCGGCGCAGCTTGGTGTGCTGCGCGGCGCGAAAACGCAGCCGGTTGTGCGCCTGCCCATGGGCGAGACATGGGCGATCAAGCAGGTGCTGGACGCGGGTGCGCAGACGCTACTCATCCCGATGGTCGAGAGCGCGGCGCAGGCGGAGGGCCTCGTGCGCGCCATGCGCTACCCGCCCGAGGGCGTGCGCGGATCGGGCGCGGCATTGGCGCGCGCCTCACGGTTCTCCGGCATTCCTGATTACATCCGCACGGCCAATGCGCAGACATGCCTGATGGTGCAGGTCGAGACGCGCGCAGGGCTCGCCGCGCTTGACGAGATCCTCGCCGTCGAGGGGGTGGACGTGATCTTTATCGGCCCCTCGGACCTTGCCGCCGACATGGGCCATCTCGGCGATGCCTCGGTCCCCGAGGTGCAAGAGGCAATCAAGGGCGCGCTGGGGCGGATCGCGGCGGCTGGGCGCGCGCCCGGCATCCTCGCGCTCGACCCGGAAACGGCTACGCGCTACCGTGACTGGGGCGCGCGCTTCGTCGCCGTGGGGATCGACGTGGTCCTGCTGGCCGAGGCGGCGCGGGCGCTGGCCGCACGCTGGCGCGATGGCTGAGTGGGTGCTGGCCGATATCGGCGCAAGCCACACCCGGCTGGCACTGGCCACCGCAGACGGGCTGCGCCCGGAAACCGCGCAGCGGCTGACCAATGCCGATTTCGCCACGCCAGAGGCGCTGGTCGCGGCCTATCTGGGCGGTGCGCAGGTCTCGGCGCTCTGCGCGGGCGTGGCAGGGCCAGTGCACTGCGGGGCGGCGCAGTTGACCAACCGGGACTGGCGGATCGACAGTGAGGGGCTCGCCCGCCTCACCGGCGCGGTGCGCGTTCACCTGATGAACGATCTGCAGGCACAGGCGATGTCGCTCGACGATATCGATCAGGGCCATCTCGTCCCCATCCTGCCCGGCACGCCCGACCCCGACGGCGCGCGCATGGTGCTGGGCCTCGGCACCGGCAGCAACATCGCGGTGGCATACCGCGTGGGCGACCGCCTCTTCGTGCCGCCCGCCGAGGCGGGGCATTCCGGTCTGCCGCATCTGGATGAGGCCGCGAATGCCGTGATCGCGGCCCTGGGCCGCGAGGTGGCGCACAAGCCCTACGAGGCGCTTCTCTCGGGGCCGGGGCTGGCGCGGCTGCACCGGCTGCGCACCGGCGAGACGCGCGACGCACCCGCGATCGTCGCGGCGGCGAGCGACGGTGGCGCGGCGCGCGACACGCTGGCGTTCTTCGCGCGGCTTCTGGGCGCAGTGGCGGGCAACCTCGCGCTCACCCACATGGCCACCGGCGGTGTGTACCTCATCGGCGGTACCGCGCGGGCGGTCGCCCCACACCTGACCGGGACGGATTTCGCCTCGACCTTCACCGCGCGCGGCCCCTATGCCGGGATCATGCAGGCAATGCCGGTCACGCTTATCACCGACGACATGGCCGCGCTTCGCGGTTGCTGGCGGGCGCTGCGGCAGCGCACGTAAAAAGGCGGCGCCGGATCGTCCCGGCGCCGCCCCTTGTCATTCGCCCAGGCCGCGATCAGCCCAGATCGTAGCGGTCGGCCTCCATCACCTTGGTCCACGCAGAGACAAAGTCGTAGACGAACCGCTCGGCGGCATCGTCCTGTGCGTAGACCTCCGAATAGGCGCGAAGGATCGAGTTCGAGCCGAATACCAGATCGACCCGCGTCGCGGTGTGGCGGGTCTTGCCGGTCTTGCGGTCCACGATGTTGTAGACACCGTTGCCCGCGGGCTCCCACTTCAGGCCCATGTCGGTGAGCGTGGTGAAGAAATCGGTCGTCAGCGCGCCCACCCGGTCGGTAAAGACGCCATGCGCCGTGCCGCCGTGATTGGCACCCATCGCCCGCATCCCCCCGATCAGGCAGGTCATCTCGGGCCCGGTGAGGCCCATGAGCTGCGCCCTGTCGAGGAGCATCTCCTCGGAGGTGACGATGTAGTCCTTCTTCATCCAGTTGCGGAAACCGTCGGCGAGCGGCTCCAGCACGGCAAACGAATCCGCGTCGGTCATCTCGTCGGTGGCATCCCCGCGACCGGGCGCGAACGGCACCTCGATGTCGAACCCGGCGGCCCTGGCGGCCTGCTCGACACCCACGTTCCCCGCCAGCACGATGATGTCGGCCACGCTCGCGCCGACCTCGTCCGCGATCGGCTCCAGCACGCTCAGCACGCGCGCCAGACGGTCGGGCTCGTTGCCCTCCCAGTCCTTCTGCGGGGCGAGGCGGATGCGCGCGCCGTTGGCGCCGCCGCGGAAATCCGACTGCCGGAAGGTGCGCGCCGAATCCCACGCAGTCGCCACCATGTCCGACACCGGCAGCCCGCTTTCCGCGATCAGGCGCTTGGCCTTGCCGATATCGTAATCGACGGTGCCCGCCGGGACCGGATCCTGCCAGATCAGCTCTTCGTCGGGCGCATCGGGGCCGATATAACGCGTCTGCGGCCCGAGATCGCGGTGGGTCAGCTTGAACCATGCCCGCGCGAAGGTATCGGCGAAATACGCATCGTCCTGCATGAACTTCTCGCAGATGGCGCGATAGCTCGGGTCCATCTTCATCGCCATGTCGGCATCGGTCATGACCGGCATAACGCGCTTCGAGGGATCGGTGGGGTCCACCGGCATGTCCTCTTCACGGATGTCGACCGGCTGCCACTGGTTGGCACCTGCAGGGGATTTGGTCAGCTCCCATTCATAGCCGAAGAGCAGCTTGAAATAGCCCATGTCCCACTGCGTCGGGTTGGTCGTCCATGCGCCCTCGATGCCCGAGGTGATGGCGTTGGTGGCCGCACCCTTCAGGTTGGGGTTGATCCAGCCAAGCCCCTGCGTCTCGACATCCGCGCCCTCGGGCTCGGGTCCAAGCGCCTCGGCATCGCCGTTGCCGTGGCATTTGCCGACGGTGTGCCCGCCACAGGTCAGCGCCGCGGTCTCCTCGTCGTCCATCGCCATCCGGGCAAAGGTCTCGCGCACCTGGCCGGCGGTCTTGAGCGGGTCGGGCTGGCCGTTGACGCCCTCGGGGTTGACGTAGATGAGACCCATCTGCACGGCGGCGAGCGGGTTCTCCATCGTGTCGGGCTTGCCCACATCCTCGTAGCGGCTGTCCGACGGTGCGAGCCACTCGCGCTCGGCGCCCCAGTAGGTGTCCTTCTCGGGGTGCCAGATATCCTCGCGTCCGAAGGAAAAGCCGAACGTTTTGAGCCCCATCGATTCATAGGCCATGTTGCCCGCGAGGATGATGAGATCGGCCCAGCTCAGCCGGTTGCCGTATTTCTTCTTGATCGGCCACAGGATGCGGCGTGCCTTGTCGAGGTTGCCGTTGTCAGGCCACGAGTTGAGCGGCGCGAAACGAATGTTGCCAGTGCCCGCGCCGCCGCGCCCGTCGGCGAGGCGATAGCTGCCCGCCGCGTGCCATGCCAGCCGGATCATCAAACCGCCGTAATGGCCCCAATCGGCCGGCCACCACTCCTGGCTCTCGGTCATCAGCGCCTTGAGGTCATCCTTGACCGCTTCGACATCGAGGCCACGAACCGCGTCACGATAGTCGAACTCCTGGCCCAGCGGATCGGTCTTGGTGTCATGCTGGTGCAGGATGTCGAGGTTGAGCATCTTGGGCCACCAGTCGGTGACGCTCTTGCCGCTCTCGGTCTGTCCGCCATGCATCACGGGGCATTTGCCTATGTCGTTGCCGTCCATCTTTTCCTCCGGTTCGGTTTGCGTCTCTCGCACGCCGCACGGATTGCACGGCGCGAATCTGGAATGGTTCTAACAAATCAAGAGAATTAGGTAAAATTCTCTTTTTAGATCATTTCTATAGGTTTTAATTATGCGTCGCACCCTGCCGCAGCAGCGCCTCCGCCTCGGCAGTCATGCGCGTGATGATATCGGCCACCGGCGGGCGGTCATGGATGAGGCCCGCGGCCTCTCCCACGAAGGTGTTGGCGCGCGCGGGATCGCCCTCCGTCCAGCCCGCGACCCACTCCGCCTGTGCCTCCCCGTCGGCGCGCAGGCCCTCGGGGTCATCGTGCCACCGCTCGGTCACCGGATTACGCAGCACCCGCGCGGTATAGCGCGCAGGCCAGCGCAGGCCGCGCGCGGCATCCATCACCGTCGAGCGGATGGTCTCGTCGCCGGTGGCGGCGATGGCGGCATCGGTCATCGCATCGCTGACCTGCGCCTCGCGCGCGGCCCAGAGCCGAGAGCCGACAAGCACTCCATCCGCCCCTAGCATCAACGCGGCGGCAAGCCCCCGCCCATCGGCGATCCCGCCCGCCGCGAGCAGCAGCACGTCGGGCGCATGGCCCGCCAGCCAATCGGCCACTTCAGGCACCAGCGTGATCGTGCCGCGCCGCTCGCCATGCCCCCCGGCCTCGGACCCTTGCGCCACGATCACCCGGGCGCCGCACTCGGCGGCGCGCTGCGCGTCGCGAAGCGTTTGCACCTGACAGATCAACGGCACACCCGCATCATGGATGCGCGGCGCGAACGGGGCCGGATCGCCAAACGACAGGCACAGCGCCGCCGGATCACGCGCCAGCACCTGGTCCAGCACCGCCGGGTTCTCCGCCATCTTCCAGGTGATAAAGCCGCAGCCCACCCGCGTGTTCCCCGCCTCGGCAAAGGCGCCCTCGATCCAATCCGAATCGCCATAGCCTCCGCCGATCAGGCCCAGCCCCCCGGCATGGCTCACGGCCGCCGCCAGCCTGCCACCAGCGGCCATAGCCATCGGAGCCGACACGATGGGATGCTCAAGGTCAAATGCATCGGTAAGCCGCGTCCTCATGACAGAATCTCCGCCACGATCCCCGGCAGATCGGCGAAATCCGCGAATGCGCGGGCATGGGGCAAGTCCGCCACCGCGCCCTTGCGATACCCCTCGGTGTAGAGCGCAAAGGGCAGTCCCGCCCGCGCCGCCGTCTCGGCATCCACCTCGCTGTCGCCGACAAAGACCGCGTCCCGCGCGCCCAGACCGGCCACCGCCGCTTGCAATGGCGCGGGATCGGGCTTGCGCGTGGTCAGGCTGTCGCCGCCTATCACCACCGGGAAATGCACGTCGAGCCCCAGATGTGCCAGCACCGCGCGGGCAGGTATGACGGGCTTGTTGGTGCACAGCCCGAGCGCATATGGCCCGGAGGCGAGTGCCGTCAGCGCCTCGGCCGCGCCGGGATAAACCCGCGTCAGCGTCACCGCCGTCTCGTAAAGGTCGATGAACTCCGCGATCATCTGAGTGCGCAGCGCCGCGTTGCCGGCCTCTCCCCGCGCGCGCAGGCAGCAGGTTATGAAATGCGGCACTCCGCTGCCGATAAAGCTGCGCGTTTCCTCAGGGGGGAACGGCGCCAACCCATGCCGGTCCATCAGGCTATTGGCGGCGGCGTGGATGTCGGGCGCGCTGTCGATGAGCGTCCCGTCGAGATCGAAAATAACCGCCCGGCTCATGCCATGGCGCCGGTCGCGGCCTCTGCCGCCCGGCGGATGGCGCGGATGTTGTCACCATAGGGCGCCGGATTCGCGACGCTGCCGCCCTTGAACACCGCCGACCCGGCGACCAGCACATCGGCCCCCGCGGCGGCCATGAGCGGCGCGGTTTCCGGCGTGATGCCGCCGTCGATCTCGATATGAATGGGCCGGTCACCGATCATGGCACGCAGGCGCTTCACCTTGTCGATCTGGCTGTGGATGAATTTCTGACCGCCAAATCCGGGATTGACCGTCATCACGCAAACGAGGTCGATCATGTCGAGCAGGTTCTCGACGCCATCGAGCCCGGTGCCGGGGTTGAGCGCCAGCCCCGCCTTGCAGCCGGCGCCGCGAATGGCCTGCAGCGTGCGGTGGATATGCGGGCCGGCCTCCATGTGCGCGGTGAGCACATCGGCGCCTCCCTGCGCGAAGGCGTCGATATAGGAATCGACCGGCGCGATCATCAGGTGCACGTCCATCACCGTCTTGATATGCGGGCGAATGGCGGCACAGAGCGGCGGGCCGAAGGTCAGGTTCGGCACGAAATGCCCATCCATCACATCGACATGCACCCAATCGCAGCCCTGGTCCTCGATGGCCCTGATCTCGGCACCGAAATTGGCGAAATCGGCCGACAGGATCGACGGGGCGATCTTGATGGAACGGTCATGGGGCATGGCAGCTCTCCTGCGGCGGGGATGCGATGGAAATGCGCGCTCGGGCGGCGAAGGTCAAGCCCCGCGCACCGCGATTGATCCCCCCGGTCATTCGTGTAACCGTCTGGTCAAAACCGAAGGGAGGAGCGCGATGCAGGGTCTCATGATGCACCGTGACCTGCGGATCATCGACATCCTGCGCCATGCCGCCGAGGCGCATGGGGACGCGGGGATCGTCTCGGCGCGGGTAGAGGGCGACCTGCACCGCCAGAGCTATCCGCAGACGCTTGGCCGCGTGGCGCAGCTTGCCCATGCGCTGACTGGCCTCGGCGTAAAGACCGGCGACCGGGTGGCGACGCTGGCATGGAACGGGCACCGGCATTTCGAGCTTTACTACGCCGTCGCCGGGATCGGGGCGGTGTGCCACACGCTCAACCCGCGCCTCGCACGCGAGCAACTACTCTACATCATCGCCCACGCGGATGACCGGCTACTGTTCGTCGATGCCGATCTCGTGCCTCTGGTCGTGGACCTGCTGCCCGACCTGCCCGAGGGCCTGCGCCTCGTCGTTCTCACCGACCGCGCGCGCATGCCCGAAACCCCGCACGGGGCACTCTGCTACGAGGAACTGATCGCAGGACAGCCCGCCACCTATGACTGGCCCGACCTTCCCGAGGACACGGCATCGGGCCTCTGCTACACCTCTGGCACCACCGGGCATCCCAAGGGCGCCCTCTACTCGCACCGGTCTACCGTGCTGCACGCGATGCAGGTGCCACTGTGCCAGACCAGCAGTTTCCGCGCCGGGCACTGCGTGCTGCCGGTGGTGCCGATGTTCCATGTCAACGCGTGGGGTCTGCCCTACACCGCGCCGCTCACGGGCATGACGCTGGTCATGCCGGGGCCAAACCTCGACGGGCCGAGCCTGTTCCGCCTGATGGATGGCGAGGGCGTCTGGTCGGCCTGGGGCGTGCCCACGGTCTGGGCCGGGCTTCTCTCGGAGATCGACGCGCAGGGACGGATCCCGCAGGGCTTCGGCGATTTGGTGGTCGGCGGGTCCGCCGCCCCGCGCGTCATGATCGAGGCCTACGAGGCGCGCGGCGTCAACGTGGCACAGGCCTGGGGCATGACCGAGATGAGCCCCATCGGCAGCCATGGCGTGCTGCCGCCACGCTATGACGGCGCGGACGACGAGGACCGCATCACCGCCAAGTGCTGCGCAGGGCGGCGTATTTTCGGGCTGGATTTCAAGATCGTGGACGACGACGGCACCCGCCTGCCCCATGACGGCGACGCCACGGGCGAGCTGTACGTGCGCGGCAGCACCGTGATCTCGGGCTACTTTGAAAACGAGGACGCCACGCGCATGGCGATGGATGCCGAGGGCTGGTTCGGCACCGGCGATGTCGCTTCCGTCGATTCCGAGGGACGACTGGTGATCCGCGACCGTGCCAAGGACCTCGTTAAATCCGGCGGCGAATGGATCAGTTCGATTGATCTGGAAAACGCCGCCCTGTCGCATCCCGCCATCGCCGCCTGCGCCGTGGTGGCGATGCCGCACCCGAAATGGGACGAGCGCCCCGTGCTGGTCGCGGTGGCGTCGGGCGCGGAGCGGCCCGCCCTCGAGGAGATGCACGCCCACATGGCCGGCCATTTCGCGCACTGGCAACTGCCCGACGATCTGGTCTGGGTGGAGGAATTGCCGTTGACCGCCACCGGCAAGATATCGAAGCTCACCCTACGACAGCGTATGGCCGATTACGTGCTGCCCGAGCTGCGCGGGGGCGCGGCATGAGCGGGCTGGATACTGCCGCGCTGGCGACTTGGTTGGAAGATCACATGCCGGGGATCACGGGGCCGGTGGAGGCTGAGAAATTCAGCGGCGGGCAGTCCAATCCAACCTACAGGTTGAGCACGCCAACCGGGAGGTTCGTGCTGCGCCGCAAGCCACCCGGCGTGCTGCTCAAGTCCGCCCACGCCGTCGAGCGCGAGTTCCGCGTGCAGCGCGCGCTGGCCGGAACGGACGTGCCGGTGGCAAAGGTCCACGTCCTGTGCGAGGACGAGACCGTGATCGGCACCCCTTTCTACATCATGGAGGAAATCACTGGCCGCATCTTCGACGCGCCCGCCATGCCCGGCCTCGCGCCGCCCGAGCGCGGCGCGATCATCGACGCGATGAACCGGGTGTTGGCCGCGATCCACGATGTGGATCTGGTGGCGGCGGGGCTCGACGATTACGGCCCCGGCGGCAACTACTATGCCCGCCAATGCGATCGCTGGACCGCGCAATACCGCGCCACCGCCACCGATGACCTGCCCGAGATGGAGCAACTCACACATTGGCTGACCAGCAACTTGCCCGAAGACGACGGGCAACGCTGTCTGGTGCATGGCGACTACCGTCTCGACAACCTGATCTTTGCCCCCGATGCCCCGGAGATCCGCGCGGTGATCGACTGGGAGCTCTCGACAACCGGGCACCCCTATGCCGATCTCGCTGCCGTGCTGATGCAATGGGCCATGCCCGCGACCACCGAGGGGCGCGGGCTGGCGGGCGTGGATCGCGCGGCGCTTGGGCTTTGGTCCGACGAGGCATTCGTCGCACGCTATTGCGAACGGCGGGGCATCGCGCCGATCGCGGATTTCGGCTTTTACCTCGCCTTTGCCCATTTCCGCATGGCGGCAATCCTTCAAGGGGTGAAGAAACGCGCGATGGACGGAAACGCCGCTGACCCTGAGCGCGGGCTGCGGCTGGGTGAATACGTACCCGAGTTTGCACGCGCCGGGCTGGCGGCGGCGCAGGAGGGGCGGGCATGACCGGCTGGCAGGAACCGCCCTCGGGTATTCAGACGCACCTGGGATATGAACTAACCGCATGGGAACGCGATTTCGCGCGGGTGGAATTGCCCCTCGCACCGCACGTGATGAACCGGCAGGGGCTGCCGCATGGCGGCATCCACGCAACGCTGCTGGACACGGCGATGGGGTTCGCCGGGTGCTACACCGGCGATCCTGACCGACGTCAGATGGCGCTGACGCTTTCACTCACGGTTAACTTTCTGGGGCAAGCACAGGGCGACCGGCTCATTGTCGAGGCGCACCGGACAGGGGGCGGCAAGAGCACCTATTTCGCCGAAGCCACGGTGCGTGACGAAACCGGCACGGCCGTCGCCACCGGCACCGGGGTGTTCCGCTATCGCCGGAGCGGCTGACGGTGAAGAACCCTGCCCATCGCGCCGCCCCTGTGCTAGCGATCGGGAAACCGGATCAACCGCGCCCGACGCAGGAGCCGCACCATGGCTGTCAACGCGAACGCAGCCCGGACCGTGACCGACAGGCAGGCGGTGGCGAAGATCGACGCCGTATGAGACCGACACGCGGCTCGACATTGCCGTGAAGCGATTTGGGGCGAAAATTGCCGGAGATAAAAACATGAGCATGGATCAGGAGAGCATGGCGAAACCGGAACTGACATTTTCGCCCGAGGTGGCCGACCTTGTCCGCGATACCTATGCCAGGGCGCGCGTCATCCTCGAATATGGCAGCGGCGGCTCGACGGTGCTCGCCTCGGAGATGCCGGGAAAGACGGTGTTCTCTGTGGAGAGCGACAGGCAGTGGACGCGAAACCTGCAAGCATATCTCGATCAGGCGGGGACAGCCTCCGAGGTGCATCTGCACCACAGCGCGATCGGCAAGACCGGGAAATGGGGGCGTCCGGTGGATCATTCGGGCTATCGCCGCTACCACCGCTATCCGCTCGAGGTCTGGGACCGTCCCGATTTCATTGCTCCCGATACCGTGCTGATCGACGGTCGCTTTCGCGAGGCGTGTTTTTACGCAGTGATGCTGCGCAGCACCCGCAAGACCGTGGTGCTGTTTGACGACTACGGCGACCGACCGCGTTATCACGCGGTGGAACGCTTTGCAGAGCCGGTCGAGATGCGCGGACGCATGGCGAAATTCGTGCTGAGAAAACGTGCCCTGCCGCGCGAGGCGCTTACGCAGATCGTCGGCGCATTCACCAACGCATTCTGAGCTTCACGCGGCCTCGGGCAGGAGCGCCCGCATCAGGGCATCGAAATCGGGGCGCGCGCGTAGTTCCGCGATCATCTCGCGGTGGCGGGAGCAGCACGCCTCGTGCAGGCGGCGCAGCTCGGGATCGGCGAGCAAATCCTCGAAGATTTCCGCCTTGCGCGGACGGATCGCGTTGATGCTGCGATCTTCGATCCGGTTGTGATTCATCTTTTGCCAGTAGTCGAGGCCAAGCGCCTCGCCACCGTGATGGGCGCGTCCGCGCGCCTTTTTCACGAGATAGGATTCGCAGGATTTTAGAGCATAGTGGTTGAGTTGCACGAGGTCGTAGCCAAGCGAGTCGGGCCCCGAACGCCAACTGCCCTCCATGTAGCGGTCGGGCATCGGCTGGCCCGAGCCATTATACCAACGCGTTTCGGCAAATGTATCGACGGTGGGCCGCTTGGGCCGGTGCACACCGATATGCCCCCAAAGACCGCGATGGAACATGGTCTTGAGCCCCCATGCCTGCGGGGGACGGCGGGTCATGTCGGCCGCAGCCATGCGGAACTGATCGGTGAGGAACCCCTCGTCATAAGCGGTGACCCCGGCATTGCCGAAGAGACGCCAGGTCATCGAGAGGGTGCGTGCCTCCGGCACGGCATCGGTGAGCGCGCGCAGGGTGTGATCACCGGTCTTGACGTTGATGAACTCGTCGGCATCGATGGGAATGACCCAGTCTGCCGGCCCAGCGAGGTCCATCTTGAGAAACCGGCGATAGGCGCGGCGCTGCGGGGCGGGCTTTTTCGAGCTGTTATCGAAATGGCGCAGCTTGCCCATCTCGTCCAGGCGATCAAGCAGCGCGTCGGAACCATCCGTACAGTCATTCGAGAAGATCGCGATCACATCCGCGCCAATGGCGAGATTGTGCGCCACCCATTCAAGTATGAACGGCCCCTCGTTCTTCATCGGTGTGACGATGACAAATCGGTTCATGCGGCCCTCCTCTCGTCGGCTTCAGGCGGTCACGCCGTGGCGTTCGGCCAGTTCCGCGAGGATCGACCCCGGCGGCGGCACCCCGTCATGGCGCAATTCCAGCCGCCGTCGGCAACGCCGCCCGTAGAAATGGATCGACACCGTATCCTCGCGCACGCGGCCCCACGTCATCGCCGCCTTGCGAAAATAGAGCTGCCGATCGCCGAACGACACCGGGTAGAGCACATGCGGCGGCAGGGCGTGGCGAAACTCGTCATGTTCCTTGAGAAAATGCGACAGCGCGCGCGGCCCCCACACACCCCACGGCATTTCCGAGACATGCATCGGATCAGACTCTGCAGCGCGGCGCTCGATCTCGGCAAGATGCCTGTGTCCCATCCAAACGGGAATAGCGTATTCGTCATCGCAAAACGCGATGAGAGATTTCAGGGTGGGCGAGGCGGCGGGCAGTGCCAGCACGCCATTGGCGACCACCGCGTCGTTCTCGCGACCGAAGAAATAGCCTGCGCGCGGCTCGAACGGACGCAAACAGTACGCATCCGTATCTGACCAGATGATGCCGTCATGCCGCGCCAGAAGGTGATAGCGAAACTTGTCGCTATAGGGTGCGGGACTGCCGGTGCGCGCGTGACGGATCATGGTTTTCGGGTTGGGCAGGATATCGGTGGCCGGCGCCGCCTCGACCCCGGCGGGCAGACCTTCAACCGGGCCGTATGAGAACATCACGACCGGGTGACCCGCATCCACGAAGGACTGCACGCAGAGCCGCTCGATGAAGCCGAGCGGCGGGCCGTCCCAGAACATGGCGATGGTGGCAAGTGTCATGTTTACGCCCCTTCAACTATTGCCAGACCAGGCCCGATCTGTCGAAACCTAGGTCAGACGGCGCACGGTGTGCCAGCGGTTTTCGACAAGCCCCAATTCGTCAAAGTCGATCTCCTGCGTGATCCTGATGCGGCGAAGCTGACGGTCTGACAGTCTGACGGGCCGCGCGTTGAAATCGTCGTGGACGACATATGCCCCACTCTTCATCGCGTCCCGCAGGCCAAGAACTTCGCGCAAATGCGTGTTTTTCGCGCCGTCAAGATGAAGAAAATCAATCCCGGCATCAGGATGGTCCAGGGCATACTGAGGAGCGACAACAAGCGAGTTTCCGACTATTGTCTCGACTCTTCCGGGAAAGTTGTTTTCGAGCCACCGAAAGGCAGCGGGCACATAAATATCAACGCGGGCCCAGCTTGGCTCAAGCTGCGCGCACACATCAACACCGACGCATTGCAAATCGGGATTGGCCATCAGCGCCAGGAGCATTCTGTGCCCCCCGTTCACGCCGATTTCGAACAGTTTTGTCGAACGTTGCGCGAGGGTAAAAAAGTTTCTGCGCTTGGGATCGAAGTCCGGCACAAAAGGTTGGTTGTAGAAGTCGATTTGCTTGTGACGATAGAACAGGTTCCCGTTCATCCTGACAGGTTCGTCGATTTTCCGAAGACAGTCGGAAATTGTTTCGTTCAAATCCGCAAGCTTGTCATGCCAGTCTTGCGCGTTCATCAAATCATCGTAGCTCTCGTAAGCCAGTTTCAGCTCCATATCTCAGTCTCTTGAAATTGCCTCCTATTGGTTGAACAGGAGTTGCGGGCGGTCAAATTCTTGAGCTAGGCGGCGTTCCTGCTGGCCCGATTGCATGTTGTCGTTTCCCTGACAATAGACCACGGCTGGCGGCTTGCCGCCAAGGGCGGAATGCTGGCGTTTGCGAATAAGGACGGCGTCTTGCCGGGCAGAGAGCGGGGACATGGCGAGCGGGCGGATATATCCACCGCGATCACCTAGCCGCGTGCCCCCTCGAACCGGGCAACCCGCACCCCCGCCGCTTCGAGCCCGGCGCGCAAGGACTTGGCGATGCCCACCGCCTCGGGCGTGTCGCCATGCAGGCAGATGGTGTCGATGCGCGTGGGGATATGCGTGCCGTCCTCGGCAATGATCGCGCCTGCGCGCAGCATCTCCAGGATGCGGGCGGCGGCGCGGTCGGCGTCGTGGATCACCGCGCCGGGCTGTCGCCGGTCCACGAGCGTGCAATCGGCATTGTAGGCGCGGTCGGCGAATATCTCGCAGGCCATGCGCGCGCCGAGGGAGCGCGCCGCCGCCTCCTGCGCGGTGCCCGCGAGCACCATGATGATGATGTCGGGATCGACCGACAGCGCTGCCTCGTAACACGCGCGGGCGAGGTTTTCGTTCTCGGACGCCATGTTGGCCAATGCCCCGTGGAGTTTCAGATGCCGCACAGCGCCGCCCGCCGCGCGGGCCATGCCTTGCGCCGCGCCCACCTGGTAGCGGACCTGATTGGCGAGCGTGGCATGGGGCACGTCCATGCGGCGGCGGCCAAAGCCCTGAAGATCGCGGAAGCCGGGATGCGCGCCGATGCCAACATCATTGGCCACCGCGCGCGCCATCGTCGCGGCCATCACGTCGGCGTCGCCCGCGTGAAAGCCGCAGGCGATATTGGCGGAGCTGACCACGTCCAGAAGCGCGGCATCGTCGCCCATCTTCCACGGCCCGAAGCTTTCGCCCATGTCGGCATTGAGGTCGATACTTTCCTGCATGGCTCATTCCTCCTCGTTCCCGGCGATGACGCCGCTGATGAGTTGATAGGACAAAAGATCGCGGATGTCGTGGGGGTCGCGCGTGAGGTGCGTGAGGCGGCGGCGCAGCCCGTCACGCGCCTCTGCCGCGCGGCGCTCGGCGGCCAATGCCTCGTCCGAGGGGACGAAGCGCAGGCGCAGCGCCGTGCCGGGGGCTGCCTGCGCCACGCGGGGCAGGTCGCAGGGCAGCACCGCCCCGATACGCGGATAACCACCCGTCGTCTGGCACTCGGACATCAGCACGAAGGGCGCGCCGTCGCCGGTGACCTGGATATCGCCCGGAACGATCGCCTCGGACAGCACGGTGAGGCCCGCGCGGCTGGCAAAGCCCCTGCCGTCGGGGGCGAGGCGCACGCCCATGCGGTTGCCGCGCGCGTCACGGGTGAAGCGCGTCTCCTCGAACCGCGCCACCTCCTCGTCGGGAAACATCCCGGTCTGGTAGCCCGCCACCACGCGGACCTCGCCGCCCGAAAACCGGTCGTCTGCGTCGAGGACAAGGCCAGTTTCTCTGCCCCGGTCCGGCCCCACGGGCAGGGTATCGCCTGCCGCGAGCGCCGCGCCGATCCCGGCGGCGAGATGGGCGGAGCGTGCGCCGAGAATTTCCTGCGTGGCGATCCCGCCGCCCACATGCAGATAGCCATAGACCCCGGCGGTGGCCGGGCCAATGGTGAGCCGGGCACCGGCGTGCAGCGGATGAGAGGCGTTCCACGCCAAAGCCGCGCCGTCGATGCTCGCGCGCATGGGCGCGCCGGTGAGGGCGATGCGCATGTCCTCGGTCGCCTCGAACGTGCCGCCCATCCCCGCCATTTCCAGCGCGGCGCTGTCAACCGCCTGCCCCAGAAGCGCCGCGCCCTCGTAAAGCGCCAACCGGTCCGCAGCGCCGCCGCGCGAGAGGCCATAGGCCAGGTATCCCGGTCGCCCGAGATCCTGCACGGTGACGCCTGGCCCGGCCTGATGCACGATCAGCGCGCGGGTCATCGGATCGGCTCGCAAGTGGCGCCGCCATCGGGGCCCGCGCCGCACAGGCGGTCATAGGCCTCGCGCTCCACCGAATCAAAAATCACTTCGTCGCCGGGGCGCAGCACGAAAGGCTCCTCTGCCTCGGGGCGAAAGAGGCGAAACCCCGTCTGCCCGATGTGCCGCCAGCCGGTCGGCGTCGAGACCGAAAACAGCACAAGCTGCCGGATCGCCAGCACCAGTGCGCCCACTGGAACCCGCTCTGTCAGCGCCTGCTGGCGCGGGATGTTCCAATGTTCCGGCAACTCGCCCAGATAGGGCTGTCCGGGGGCGAAGCCGATGGTCTGCACCCGCACGCGCGTGCCAGCGATTTCCCGCGCGGCGGCCTCGGGTGAGAGGCCCGCCTCGCCTGCGGCCTCCTCGAGTTGCGGGGCGAGATCGGTGCCGTAGATGGTGGGGATGCGCCAGAGGCGGCGACCCTGCGGCAGATCGGCACTGTACCAATCGCGGCTGTCGAGAAGCACCTGCATCTCGCGCGCCACGGCGTCCGGATCGGCGTGCAGCGCATCGAGGCGCAGGAAGGTGGAGACCAGGGATGTAGAGGTCTCCGCCACGCCCTCGGGGCTTTCCCGCTCCACCGCCGCGCGAAAGGCGAGCGCCGCGCGGTTGCCCGCCTCGCTCAGCCGGTCACCAAAGGAGACAAGCAGCCCGTCCAGCCCCACCCGCCCGATGCGGGGGAAGGCGGCCTTGCCGTTGGAGCGCTCCGTATCGGTCACGTCAATCCTGTCCTTGCCTTGTCGCGCCTTGGTCTACTGCACCGCGTTCGGCAAAAACAGGGCGATCTGCGGAAAGGCGATCAGCAGCCCCGCCATCACCAGCATGGTCAGTGCGTAGGGTGCCGCGCCCACCATCACCTCTGACATGCGCCCGCCCTGCCGCGCGCCCTGCACGACGTAGAGGTTTAGGCCAACGGGCGGGGTGATGAGCGCCATCTCGATCAGCACGATCATCAGGATGCCGAACCAGATCGGGTCGAACCCCTGCGCGACGACGAGCGGCACGACGATGGGGATGGTGACGACCATGAGCGACAGCGTCTCGATGAAGAAGCCGAGCACGATGTAGATTCCGACGATGACGAGGATCGTGCCCAGGGGCGAGAGGCCGAGATTGCCCAGCATGGATTGGAGTTCGTTGCCCAGCCCGGCGGCGGCGAGGGTGAAGTTCAGGAACGACGCGCCGATGACCACGAGCATGATCATGGCGGTGATCTTGACGGTGCCCAAGAGGCTCTGGCCCAGCACGTCGCGGTTGAGGGTGCCGAGGAGCGCGGCAATGAGCAGCGCGCCGGCGACGCCCACCGAGGCCGCCTCGGTCGGCGTCGCCCAGCCCTTGTAGATCGAACCGATGATCGCGGCGAAGAGCAGGATGATCGGGATCAGTTGGACGAGCGCGCGCAGCATCTCGGCCAGCGGAAAGATGCGCCGCGTGCCGCCAAGGGAGGGGCGCACGATGCATATGAGCACGGTGACCACCATGAAGGCGAGCGCGAGGGCCACGCCGGGGACGAGCCCCGCGAGAAACAGCTTGGGGATCGAGCTTTGGGTGAGGAAGCCGTAGACGATGAGGTTGATCGAGGGTGGGATCATGATGCCCAGCGTGCCGCCCGCCGCGATCGCGCCGGAGAACAGCCGCGGGTCGTAGCCCAGCTTTTCCGCCTGCGGCATGGCGACGGTGGCGACGGTAGCGGCGGTGGCCACCGAACTGCCGGAGGTGGCCGAGAACATGGTCGCCGTGGCCACGTTGGCATGGACGAGGCCGCCGGGCAGCCAGCTCACCCAGCGGTCGAGCGCGGCGTAGGTGCGCGTGGCGATGCCGGAGCGCACGAGGATTTCGCCCAGGAGCACGAAGAAGGGGATGGCGATGAGCGTAGGGTTGTTGGAGGTCGACCAGACAAGATTGCCGAGGCCCCGGATCAGCGGGAAGGGCGTGAAGAAGATGTCGAGGCCAAAGCCCAGCAGGAAGAGCACGATGCCCACCGGGATCGAAAGGCTGAGCAGGCCAAGAAGGCCGAACGTGGCATAGGCGATCATTGCGGGGCCTCCCCCTCACCCACCACGCCGATGGCGCGGTCGGCGGCATCGAAGCGGCCTTGCAGCACCAGCACGAGCGCCGCCGCAAAGGTGAGCCACGCCATCAGAGCGAACCAGATCCAGCCCGCGAACCACGGCAGTTGCACCAGTGCGAGCGGCGTCTCCAGAGGGGTGTTGGCGCGCGAGGAATTGGCGAGCGAGCGAGCGACCACCGGCCACGCCTTGATCGCCACGAGGCTCACCGTGCCCGCCAGCACCAGCGCCGCAAAGAGGTCGAACATCGCCCGCACGCCCGCGCCGCCGCGCGTGCGCAGGATGTCGATGCGCACATGGCCCAGCTCCGTCAGCGCATAGCCCATGCCCCAGGCGGTGGCGATTGCCATGACATAGCCGCTGATCTCGTCGGTGCCGCCAAAGGATGCGTGAACCCGGCGCAGCGCGATGTCAGACAGCACCAGCGCGGCGCAGGCCATCAGGCCCGCACCCACCATCACCGCGACCGCGCGGTTGATCCGGCGCAGCGCGCCGAGGAGGGCCTCTGCCCGGTCCGCTGCGCCGGTCATGCTTAGTTCACCCCGGGGATGGTGACGCCGACGGTTTCGCCCACGCTGGCATTCCAGCGCTGCGCCCATTCGTCACCGGCGCGCTCGGCCCAGTCGGGCAGCACGGTATTCACCAGCACTTCGCGGGCGCGCTCGAAATCGGCGTCGGAGACCTCGACAAGTGTCATGTCGCGGGCCTCGCCCGAGGGGCACTCGCCGTTGCCAGTGAGGCAGGCGATATCGTTGACCAGCGCATCCTGCGCCGTGGCCCACGCGGGATCCTCGAACTCGGTCTCGATCTGCGATTCGATCAGCGATTGCGTCTCGGAATCGAGGCTGTTCCAGCGGTCAAGATTCATCGCCGTTACCACGCTGTCCCAGCCGCCAAGGGGGATGGGCAGCAGGTGGGTGGAGACCTCCCACCAACCGGCGCTATAGCCCGAGCCGGCGCCGGTGACGGCGCAATCCACCACGCCGTTCTGCAGCGCGCCGGGCACTTCGCCGAAGCTGACGTTGATGCCCTCGGCGCCCAGCGCCTCGAGAAATTGCGCAGTCATCCGGCCCGAGGCGCGGACCTTGAGCCCCTCAAGATCAGACAGTTGCGTCACAGGCGCGTTGCAGAACACCACCTGCGGCGGGTAGGGCGCGATGGCGAGAACGTGGGAGTTGAACCGGTCGTTGAAGATGTCCTCGACCATCGGGCGCGCGGCATCGACCATCGCGCGCGCCTCCTCGGCCGTCAGCGCCAGCAGCGGCACGTCGAGCCCTTCAAGCTCGGGCGCATCGGCGACGGCGTAATCGGCCACGGTCATGCCCACGTCATAGACGCCCTGGCCCAGCAGGCGGAACACGTCGCCTACCCCGAGATTCATCTGGTTGTGGGTGGTGAGCGAGACGCTGATCTCGCCGTTCGAGGCTTCGGGCAGCGTCTCGGTCCAGAACGGCGCCTCGTATTGCTTGTGGAGCGGCAGGCTCGACCAGCTTCCAACGACGGACAGCTCCTGCGCCGCGAGCGGCGTGGCGAGGATGGTGGTGGCGGTGAGGATTGCGGTGAATTTCATGGTCTCTCTCCTTGTCGGTTTATTGTCGGTATTCCGTCGGTATTCTGGCGGGTCTTTCAGGTTACGCGGCCTGCGGTGCCAGTACGGGCACTTCGGCCTCTTCGGGAATGTCGGTGATCAGCATGTGGCCGGGGCGGTGGGTGATGCAGAGCGGCGGCGCGGCGGCCTCGATCGCCACTTGCGGCGTCACCCCGCAAGCCCAGAACACCGGCACATGATCGCCCGCGACCGGTGCGGGATCGCCCCAATCGGGGCGCGTGATGTCGGTGATACCGATTTCCGCCGGGTCGCCCACATGCACCGGCGCGCCATGCGCGAGCGGGTAGCGGCGCGACAGTGCCACTGCCTCGTCCACGCGATCAGGCGGCAGGGCGCGCATGCTGACCACCATCCGCGCCGAGAACGGCCCGGCGGGCACACATGCGCGGTCGGTGCGGAACATCGGCACGGTGGTGTCATTCTCGACATGCCAGAGCGGGATGCCCGCCTGCATCAGCGCGTGCTCGAAGGTAAAGGAACAGCCAAGCGCGAAGGCCACCATGTCGTCGCTCCACAGATCGGCGATGTCGGTCACCGAGCGCTCAAGCCGCCCGTGGCGATAGATGTTGTAGGCGGGCACGTCGCTGCGGATGTCGATGTCGCGACCCAGCGTGCGCATCATCGCATCACCGGTGTCCGACACGCCCACCAGCGGGCAAGGCTTGGGATTGCGCTGGCAGAACCGCATGAAATCGAGCGCCATGTCGGCGGGCAGGATCACGAGATTGGCCTGCAGATACCCGCGCCCGAGCCCGGCGGTGTGCCCGGCATAGCGCCCGGTGCGGATCGCACCGCGAAGGGTGGGCAGATCGGTCCGTCTCAGATGATCGAAATTGGTGGTCACAGGGGCGCCTCCTTGAGCGACCCCACCACGGTGACCGTGTCGAAGTATAAAATCAAATCGAATAAATTTGTCGGATGGTATAGAAACTATCTATCGGGCATCCTGTCATCGAGCGTCGCGCGATACTCTTGTGCCACGTCGCGGGCTGCATGTGCCGCGAATTCAACCATGTGGCTTCGCGGCTCGGCCAGCCATGAGGCCGTAAAGCGCAAGGGCGGCGGCACCCAGCCGGGATTAAACTCGCGGATGCGTCCCGCCGCGACGTAATCCGCGCCCAGCGCGCGCGGCAGGGCGGCAATGCCCAGATCGGCCTCGACCAGCCGGAAACAGGCCGAGAGCGACGAGGAGGGAAAGATCGACACGTCGGGGCCGACATGCTCGTAGAGCAGTTCACGCAGCTCGCGGTAGGGGCGGGTGTTGCGCGCATAGGTCAGCACCGGACGGGTGAGATAGGCGCCCGGGTCTTTCTCGATCGCTGCAGAAGCGGCGACATACCATGCGAGATCGAAGCCCGGCAGCTCGATATTGTCCACGGTGTACTCGGAAATCGGTCCCAGCAGGATCGCCAGGTCGATCTCGCGGCCCAACAGGCGCTCGCGCAGATCGAGCGAGATATCCACGTTGAACTCGATCTCCAGCCGGGGAAACCGGCGGTGCAGGCGAGAGATCAGATCGGGCAACCAGCATTGCGCGATGGTCTCTGACACGCCGATCCGCAGATGCCGTTCCAGCGCCTCGGGGTCGATCACGTCCTTCTCGATCATCTCCTGCAATCGCTCGAACTTTTCAGCGTAGACCAGCAGCCGCTCGCCCTGTTTGGTCAGCGTCATGCCACCGGCCTCGCGGTCGAACAGCGTGCCTTGCAGGCTGTCCTCGAGATTGCGGATGCGGGCGGTCACGGCGGGTTGCGTGAGGTTCAGGCTGACCGCCGCGCGACGAACGCCCCCGGTCCGGACGACGGCAAGAAACGTGTGCAGGTGGGCAAGGTTGAGCGGGGTCATGCGCGGTGTCCTGTGCTGTCGCGTGGCCACCCTAGCCCCTGCGCGCGCGCCATGCCACGGCTCTCACGCCTCGGTGGAGAGCGCGTAGCCGGGGGGGGCGAGCGCGGTGACGCAGGTGATCGGCGCAATGCCCAGCCAGGTGCCGCGCTCGATGACGAAGAGCGCGTCGCCCGCCCGCGTACCCAGCAATTCGGCCTGTGCATCGGTGGCGTTCGCCGCCGAGAAACGCAGCGTGCAGCGGCTATAGGGGCGGTGGGCGAGCAGCCATTCATTGGCGCTCTCACGTGTGAGGTCCACGTCCACGATTTCGGGCACGGTGGCGAGACTGATCCAGCGGTCCTCGTACATGAAGGGTCGGCGGTCGGCGAGGTGCAGCGCCTGCGCGCGCAGCATCTGCTCTGGCGCTGCCAGCCCCATCGCGGCGGCGACCGAATGCGGCGTCTGCACAATCTCGCGCGCCACGAGCTGATAGCCATATGCGCGCCCGGTCGCCTCGACCTCCTCGCGCGCGACGGGGATGTCAAAGGTGGCGCGGGTGACGGGCCGCGCCAGTACCCGGCTCCCGCCTTTGCGCTTGCGCTCTATCAGCCCGTCGTCGGCCAGTGCGCGCATGGCGCGCTGCACGGTGGCGCGGGCGCAGCCCAGTTGCTCTGCCAGGTCGGCGTCGCGCGGCAGCCGCGCACCGGGCGGATAGGCCCCCGACAAGATGCGCTCGTGGATGATCTCTCGCAGCGCGCGCCAGCCCTGCCGGTCGCTACCTTTATCCGGGGCGCTCATGCCCGGGCCTCCAATTCGGCCATAACCGCACGGAACCGCGCGCGGATCGTGTCGCGCCTGATGTGGCGCCCCTCTCGCACGACGTGGCGGCCGCCGCTCCAGACATCCGTGACGCAGGCCGCACCGTGGCCGCCAAAGATGGCGGCGTCGAGCGCGGTATCGCCGGTGCGGTTGCAGAGCCATTCGTTGTCGGTGGCGAGCGCCACGAGGTCGGCCAACGCCCCCGGTGCGATCCGCCCCGCGTTGCGCCCGCCCGCCTGCGCCCCACCCGCGCGCGCCATGTCATAGAGCCGCCGACCGGTGGACACCCCTTGCATGGCAAGCGCGGCGCGGCTGCGGTCGCGCAGGCGTTGGGAATATTCCAGTGTGCGCAACTCGTCGAAGAGGGAGATATGGACGTTGGAGTCGGAACCGATCCCGGCGTGCCCCCCTGCCCCAAGGTGGCGCACCCCATCGAAAACCCCGTCGCCGAGATTGGATTCGGTGATCGGGCAGAGCCCGGCCACCGCGCCGGTGGCGGCGAGGCGGGTAGTTTCCTCCGGCGTCATCTGCGTGCAGTGGATGAGGCACCAGCGCGCGTCCACCGCGTGATTGTCGAGCAGCCATGTCACGGGTCGCGCGCCCCGGTGGGCCTGCACCTCTTCCACCTCGGCGACCTGCTCTGCCAGGTGCATGTGGACGGGCCCGTCGCCTGCCAGCGCCAGCGCCGCCGCCATGCCACCCGCGTCCACCGCGCGCAGCGAATGCGGGGCCACGCCGATCCGGTCATCGGCATGGCCATGAGTGGCGACGTGCCGCGCCGCGCTCGCATGCAGCCGCGCGAAGCGGTCCGGGTCGTTGCCGAACCTTCGCTGCCCGCCCGCGAGCGGGCGCGCGTCGCAGCCACCCCATTGGTAGAGCACCGGCAGGAGCGTGAGACCGATCCCGGCCTCCTGCGCCGCCGCGACGATCCGTGCCGACATCTCGGCGGGATCGTCATGGGGCTGCCCCCCGGCGGCGTGGTGGAGGTAGTGAAACTCGGCCACCGCGCCATAGCCCGCCTCGAGCATCTCCATGAACACCATCGCCGCGATGGCCTCCACCCGGTCGGGATCGAGCCCGCCCAGAAAGCGGTACATCTGCTGCCGCCATGTCCAGAACGTGTCCGTCGGGTCGGGGCCGCGCGCCTCGGTCAGCCCCGAGATCGCCCGCTGAAACGCATGGCTATGCAGGTTGAGCGGCGCGGGCAGGAGCATGTCGAGGTGATGCGTGGCGCGCGCGGTCATGGGGCCTGCCGACTCGATCCGCCCATCGTCACCGACCCGGATTTCCACGTCCCGCTGCCAGCCGTCCGACATAAGGGCCTGACTCGCCGTGAGAATTTGCATGGCGCGACTCCGTTGACAAAATATGTGCGTACATATTACTGTTAAATACGTTGATAATCAAGGACAGGTGTCATGACCGCGCCCCTTCTGCTCACCGATCTTCGCGCCGCCACACTGTCGCCGGGCGGTGCCGCCTACGGCCTGATCGACGAGGCGGCCATCGCCATCGACGGCGGCGCGATCCGCTGGGTGGGCGCGGCGCGCGACCTGCCTGGCGACATGGCAGGCTGGCCCACGCGCAGCCTTGGAGGTCGGCTGGTCACGCCCGCGCTGATCGATTGTCACACCCATATCGTGCATGGCGGCAACCGCGCCCGCGAGTTCGAGATGCGGCTGGAGGGGGCGAGCTATGAAGAGATCGCGCGTGCCGGGGGCGGTATCGTCTCTACGGTGAGTGCCACGCGGGATGCGGATGAGGCGACATTGCTCGCCGAGGCGCTGACCCGCGTCGATGCGTTGATCGCCGAGGGCGTGGCGACATTCGAGATCAAGTCGGGCTATGGCCTTGATCGCGAGACCGAACTGCGGATGCTGCGCGTTGCGCGGCGGATCGGCGAGACGCGGCCCGTGACCGTGGTCACGAGCTTTCTGGGCGCGCACGCGGTGCCCGCCGGTGAGGATGCCGACCGCTATATCGACGAGGTATGCCTGCCCGCGCTGGAGGCGGCGCACGCCGAGGGCCTCGTCGATGCGGTGGACGGGTTCTGCGAGGGGATCGCCTTTGACGCGGCGCAGATCGCGCGGGTCTTTGAGCGCGCGCGGGCGCTGGGCCTGCCGGTAAAGCTCCATGCCGAGCAGTTGAGCCATATGGGCGGCGCGGCGCTTGCTGCGCGCTACGGCGCGCTCTCGGTGGATCACGTCGAATATGCGACGGTGGCGGATGCCGAGGCGCTGGCGCGGGCAGGAACGGTTGCCGTGCTGTTGCCCGGCGCGTTCTATACCCTGCGCGAGACGCAAATCCCGCCGGTGCAGGCATTCCGCGAGGCGGGGGTGCCGATGGCGGTGGCCACCGACCTGAATCCGGGATCGTCGCCTCTGGGTTCGCTGCTGCTGGCGATGAACATGGCCTGCACCCTCTTTCGCCTGACGCCGGAAGAGGCGCTCGCCGGCGCCACGCGGCACGCGGCCCGCGCACTCGGGTTGCACGACCGGGGCGAAATCCGCACAGGGCTGCGCGCCGATCTGGCGGTGTGGGATGTCGAGACGCCTGCGGAGCTCTCCTACCGGATCGGCACCAACCCCCTGCACACCCGCATCGTTGGAGGACAATCGTGACCGAGACGCTCACTCCCGGGGCCACCACACTGGCGCAACTGGAAATCTTTTGGCGCGAGGGGCGTGCCGCACGGCTCGACCCGGCGTCACGGGACGGGGTCGATCACGCCGCCGCGCTTGTCCATACGGCGGCGCACGGAGAGGCGGCGGTTTACGGCGTCAATACCGGCTTTGGCAAGCTCGCCTCGGTCAAGATTGCGCCCGAGGACACCACACAGCTTCAGCGTAACCTGATCCTGTCGCATTGCTGCGGCGTGGGCGAGGCGCTGGATACCCCGACCACGCGGCTGATGATGGCGCTGAAGCTATTGTCATTGGGGCGTGGCGCGTCCGGCGTGCGGTGGGACATATGCGCGCTGATCGAGGGGATGCTGGCCGCCGGTGTCGTACCGGTTATCCCGGCGCAAGGCTCGGTCGGCGCATCGGGCGATCTGGCCCCACTGGCGCATATGGCGGCGGTCATGATCGGCGAAGGCGAGGCGGTATACGAGGGCGAGACGCTGCCGGGCGGCATGGCGCTGTCGCGGGCGGGGCTCGCCCCCGTGGTGCTCGGCCCCAAGGAGGGGCTGGCGCTGATCAACGGCACGCAGTTCTCCACAGCCTGCGCGCTGGGCGGGCTGTTCGAGGCGATGACGCTCACACGCGGGGCGGTGGTGACCTCGGCGCTCAGCACGGACGCGATCATGGGCTCGACCGCGCCGCTGCACCCGATGATCCACGATCTGCGCGGGCATCGCGGGCAGATCAACGTGGCCGCCGCGATGGCCACGCTGATGGAAGGCAGCATCATCCGCGAGAGCCACCGCGAGGGTGACACCCGGGTGCAGGACCCCTATTGCATCCGCTGTCAGCCGCAGGTGACGGGTGCGGCGCTCGACCTCATGCGCTGGGCCGCGCGGACGCTGGAGGTGGAGGCCAACGCGGTGACGGATAACCCGCTTGTGCTGACCGGTGACGGGGCGATCCTGTCGGGCGGGAATTTCCATGCCGAACCGGTGGGATTCGCCGCCGATACGATGGCGATGGCGATTTCCGAGGTGGGGGCCATCGCGCAACGGCGCGTGGCGCTGATGGTCGATCCGACGTTGTCTTTCGACTTGCCGCCGTTCCTCACGCCCGATCCGGGGCTGAATTCGGGCCTGATGATCGCCGAGGTGACGACCGCTGCGCTGATGAGCGAGAACAAGCACCTGGCGCATCCCTGCACCATCGACAGCACGCCCACATCCGCCAACCAAGAGGACCACGTGAGCATGGCCGCGCATGCGGCCTACCGCCTGCGGCGGATGACGCGGAACCTGTCGGTGATCCTGGGTGTCGAGGCGATCTGTGCCGCGCAGGGCATCGAGGCGCGCGCGCCGTTGGTGACGTCGGAGCCGTTGCGGGATGCGCTGGCCTGCCTGCGCGAGCGGGTGCCGAGCCTTGGGGTGGATCGCTACATGGCCCCCGATCTGGAGGCGGCCGCCGCGCTGATGCGCGAGGGCGCGCTGGTGCGGGCGGCGGGGCTGGAGCTGGCGCTATGATCGAGGTGATGCAAGGGGATGGCCCGCTGGTGCTGGGCCTGCCGCATACGGGCACGTATGTACCGCCGGAGATAGAGACGCGGCTCAATGAGACGGGTCGGGCACTGGCGGATACCGATTGGCATATCGAGCGGCTTTACGATGGGCTGGTCGCGGGCGTGACGACGGTGCGCACGCGCGCGCATCGCTACGTGATCGACGTGAACCGCGCGCCCGACGACGAGACCCTCTATCCCGGGCAGAACACAACGGGGCTGGTGCCGCTGACCGATTTTGATGGCCTGCCGATCTGGCAGGATGGGGAAGAGCCGGACGCAGCGGAGGTGGAGGCGCGGCGTGCGGCGTATCACGGGCCCTATCACGCCGCGCTTGCGGCGGAACTGGAGCGGGTGCGCGCGCAGCACGGCTTTGCCATTCTTTACGATTGCCATTCCATACGCTCGCGTATTCCATTCCTGTTTGAGGGCACGCTGCCCGATCTGAATATCGGAACCAACGGTGGCTCGACCTGCGCGCCAGGGATCGCGGACGCAGTGCGCGATCCCTGTGAGGCGAGCGGATATAGCACCGTCACCGATGGCCGCTTCAAGGGCGGCTGGACGACGCGCCATTACGGACGCCCCGGCGAGGGGCTGCACGCGATCCAGATGGAGCTTGCGCAGAGCACCTATCTCGCCACCGAGGCGCCGTCCTGGACCTACGACGACGCACGCGCTGAGCGCCTGCGCTCCACACTGCGCCCCATCTTTGATACCCTGTCGGACTGGAGACCGTGATGACCGATCCCCGCAAGAACACCCGCGATGTCTATCCCCCCACCGGCCCCGAACTGAACGCCAAGAGCTGGCTGACCGAGGCGCCGCTGCGGATGCTGATGAACAACCTGCACCCCGACGTGGCCGAGAACCCGCACGAGCTAGTCGTCTATGGCGGCATCGGGCGCGCGGCGCGGACATGGGCGGATTTCGATTGCATCGTCGAGAGCCTGAAGGACCTCGAGGCCGACGAGACGCTGGTGGTGCAGTCGGGCAAGCCGATTGCCATCGTCAAGACACATGTCGACGCGCCCCGCGTGCTGATCGCCAATTCCAACCTCGTGCCGCATTGGGCCACCTGGGACCATTTCAGCGAATTGGATCGCAAGGGGCTGATGATGTACGGGCAGATGACTGCGGGCTCGTGGATCTATATCGGGTCTCAGGGCATCGTGCAGGGCACCTACGAGACCTTTGCCGAGGCCGGGCGGCAGCATTACGGCGGTGACCTGACGGGCAAGTGGATCCTGACCGGGGGCCTTGGCGGCATGGGCGGCGCGCAGCCGCTGGCCGCCGTGATGGCCGGGGCCTGCTGTCTGGCGGTGGAGTGCAACCCCGACAGCATAGATTTCCGCCTGCGCACGCGATACGTGGATGAGCGGACCGATAGTCTCGACGAGGCGCTCGCCATGATCGAGCGCTGGACCGCGGCGGGCGAGGCGAAATCTGTGGGCCTTCTCGGCAACGCCGCCGATGTCTTCCCCGAGATTTACCGGCGCGGCATCCGGCCCGATATCGTCACGGACCAGACGAGCGCGCATGATCCGGTCAACGGCTACCTGCCGCAGGGCTGGAGCATGGCGGAGTGGCGCGAGAAGCGCGAGAGCGACCCGAAGGCGGTGGAGCGCGCGGCGCGGGCAAGCATGAAGACCCATGTCGCCGCGATGGTGGATTTCTGGAACGCAGGCGTGCCAACCCTCGATTACGGTAACAATATCAGGCAGGTGGCGCTGGACGAGGGGCTGGAAAACGCCTTTGCCTTTCCCGGTTTCGTGCCCGCCTATATCCGCCCGCTGTTCTGCCGGGGCATCGGCCCGTTTCGGTGGTGCGCGCTGTCGGGCGACCCGGAGGATATCTACAAGACCGATGCGAAAATGAAGGAGCTGTTCCCCGAGAACACCAAGCTGCACAATTGGCTCGACATGGCGCGCGAGCGGATCGCCTTTCAGGGCTTGCCCGCGCGGATATGCTGGATCGGGCTGGGCGACCGGCATCGAGCGGGGCTGGCGTTCAACGAGATGGTGGCGAGTGGCGAGTTGAAGGCGCCGGTGGTGATCGGGCGCGATCACCTCGATTCCGGCTCGGTCGCCTCGCCCAACCGCGAGACGGAGGCGATGAAGGACGGCTCGGATGCCGTGTCCGACTGGCCCCTGCTCAACGCGCTGGTGAACACCGCCTCGGGCGCGACCTGGGTGAGCCTGCATCATGGCGGCGGCGTGGGCATGGGATTTTCGCAGCACGCGGGCATGGTGGTGGTGGCCGATGGCACGCCAGAGGCGGCGAAACGGCTGGAACGGGTGTTGTGGAACGACCCGGCGAGCGGGGTCTGGCGGCACGCGGATGCGGGCTACGAGGACGCGCTCGCCTGTGCCCGAGAACACGGGCTGCGCCTGCCGCGCATCCTTGGGTAAGGTTCTGTCATAAATCTGTCACATCGCCGTTACATTACCCTGATGCGCGTGCAATGCCGATTGCATCCGGCGGCGGTAGGGAGCAGGTTATGCCTCCGCGCAAATCAACGCGATATGGAAGGTCGCTTTGGATAGCCCCAGTCTCACCGTGTTCTTTATCCAGATTGCAGGGGCCGCAGCGCTGCTGATCTGGTCGGTGCGTCTGGTGCGCACCGGGGTCGAGCGTGCCTTCGCGGCGCGGTTGCGCCTGTGGCTGCGCCGGTCGGGGCAGAGCCGCCTGCTCGCAGCAATGACGGGAGGCGGCTGCGCGATGGCGCTGCAAAGCTCGACCGCCGTTGCCATACTCGTGGCCAATTTCGTCGCGGCGGGGGCCGTGCCGGCGGCGGCGGGGCTGGCGATGGTGCTCGGTGCCGATCTTGGCTCGGCGCTGGTGGCCAAGCTGCTGATGGTACGGCTGTCCTGGCTGATTTCGGTGCTGTTGCTCGTGGGCGTTGTGCTGTTCCTGCGTGGGCGACAGAGGCGCGTGCGCCAGACCGGGCGCATCCTGATCGGGCTGGGGCTGATTTTCGTGTCCCTGGACATGCTGCGCATGGCGACCTCGCCGCTTCTCGACAGCGCGGCGGCGGGCGCGGCGATGCAGTATCTGGCGCGCGACACGCTCTCCGCCTTCGTGATCGGTGCGCTGTTCGCATGGCTGGTGCATTCCTCGGTCGCTGCGGTGCTGCTCTTCGTGACGCTGGTGGCACAGGGGTTGATGCCGCTCGCGGCGGCGATCGCGCTGATCCTCGGCGCGAACATGGGCGGCGCGGCGATCGCGGTGGTGCTGACGCTGGCCGCACAGCCGGAGGCGCGCCGTGTCGTCATGGCCAATCTGGTACTGCGGGGCGGGGCGGCCGGCCTCGTGCTGGCCGTGCTCACCGCGCTACAGCCACCGCTCGACTGGCTGGGCGCATCGCCGGTCACGCAGGCGATCAACCTGCACATCGCGTTCAATCTCGGGCTTCTCCTGTTCTGCCTGCCGCTGGTGACGCTGGCCGACCGTCTGGCGCGGCACCTTGTCAACGCCCCGGGCGCGCCATCGGGGCTGGTGCACATGACCGCGCTCGACCCCGCCGCGCTCGACGCGCCGGACCGCGCCCTCTCGTGCGCCATGCGCGAGGTGATCCGCATCGGCGAAACCGTCGAGACGATGCTGCGCCCGGTGCCAAAGCTGTTCGAGCATTGGGACGAGGCCGGGGCACAGGCGGTGACCGACAGCGCCGAGAGCGTGCGCAAGCGCCACCTCGAGACCAAGCTCTACCTCGCGCAGCTCAACCGCGCGGGCCTCGATGCCGAGCGTAGCCAGCGCGCGATGGACCTGTCAGGGATCGCCGCGCATTTCGAAGCCGCGAGCGACACGATCGCGACCTCCATGCTGGGGCTGGCGCAGCGGCTGCACCGCGAAGGCGTGCATTTCTCGCGCCCCGGCTGGGAGGAAATCTGCGACTTCCACGACCGCGTGCTGGCCAACGCGCAGCAGGCGCTGGCGTTGATGATGTCCCAGCATCCCGACGACGCACGCGATCTCGTAGCTGAAAAGGACACGATCCGCGATATCGAGGCACGTCTGCAGCGCGCCCATCTTGGGCGGCTTCGCGAGGGGCTGACCGAAAGCATCGAGACCAGCAACATCCACCAGGAGACGTTGCGCTCGCTCAAGCAGGTCAACACCGCCTTTACCATGGTGGCCTACCCGATCCTGACCGAGACAGGCGATCTGCTGTCGAGCCGCATGTCCAGCCGCGCCTGAGCGCGATTGTTTCGCCGCCGCACTTGGCCTAGGACAGGGCAAACGGCGGAGGGAGAGCGATGCTCTGGATACATATCGGGATGCCCAAGACGGGAACCACCGCGTTGCAATCATGGCTCCATGCGCATCCCGGTTTCCTGGCCCGCCACGGCATCCGCTACCTCGTCACGGGCCGCGACCGGGGCACCGGGCGCGCGCGGCTCATTTGTCACAACGCGATGGCCGTCGCGATGACGCGGGCCTGGCGCAGCACGCCCGAGGCGCAGGCCGGGGCGATGGCCGAAGAATGCCGCGCGCACGCCGACGGGCACACCATCCTGTCGAGCGAGATGTTCTTTGGCCGAGACCTCGCGCCCTTGCAGGAGCGCTACCTGTCGCGCATCGACGGGCCGGTGCGGATCGTCGCCTACCTGCGGCGCTTCGATGATTTCATCGAAGCCGATTACAAGCAGCGCGCCAAGAACGGGCTGCCCACCAACGGGGCGGAGGGGTTTGTCGCCGGGCGGCTGGCAAAGATCGCCGCCGACCCGGAATACATGGATCTCGGGGCCGCGTTCGCGCGCATCCGCGCGCAGGTGCCACGGGCCGGGATCGTCCCGCGACTCTACCTGCGCGAGGAAATGGCGGGCCACAATATCATCACCGATTTCCTGTCTCTCTTCGGCGTGCCGCCCGACGACGTGCCCCTGCCCGAACGCGCCGCCAACCGCTCCTTGTCGCGCGTGACATCCGAGGCGCTGGGGCTTTTCGACGAGCGGGCAGGATACGACAAGAAGGCGCGGCGGCGGCTGGGGCGGTTGCTGCAAGCCTCTGGCGACACGCGGCTTTATGGCAATGGAGATGTGCTGACGGCGTCGGAGCGGGCCAAGGTCAACGACGCATTCGAGGCGCGCAACGCGGGCTTTCGCGCGGCGCATTTTCCCGGTCGCGACCGGCTCTTTCCGCCCGCCGATGCCAGCGATGCGCGCGGGCGGGGCCACCCGGACGAGCTGGCCGCGTTCCAGCACGCCGTGCGCATGATCCTGCGGCTGGCGCGCGACGCCTGAGGTCAGGCGCTGTTGCGCATGAGCCGTGCGCGCCGGTTGGCGTAACGTTGCTGGTTGGGGGCGATTTCGGCGGCGCGGTCGAGGGCGGCGATCGCTGCCGCCTCGTCGCCATCCGCGCGGCAGAGATCGGCAAGGCGGCTGTGCAATTCGGCGGTGCTGTCATCCATCTCCGCCGCGCGCTCCATCGCCGCGCGCGCCGCCGCCGCATCGCCCGCCGCGAGGTGAATCCGCCCCGTCAGGTAGTGCCAGAAGGCATGATCCGGCGCCATGGCGCGGCACGCCTCGATTTCCTTGAGCGCACCCGCGTGATCGCCTCCTAGCGAAAGGATTTCCGCCTGCCGCTTGGCAATGAGGGGTGCGTCGGGGTTGGCTGCGCGCGCCTCGGAGTTGCGCGTCAGTGCCGCCTCTATCCGGCCCATCCGCGCCTCGAGAAGCGCGCAGAAACTGTCGGGCAGCGTGCCGGGGGCAAAGCGCGGATCGGCCTCGATCCGGTCGCGCAGGGCGGCGAGGTCGCGGGGGCTGTCCAGAAGCCGCACCACCTTGCCGTCGATAGCGAAATCCGGCCACTCGATGGCGATGGTCGAGAGATCCGAGGCGCGGCGGCGCAGGATGCGCGCCTGCTGCACGAGGATGTTGGTCTGCTGGTAGGGGATGGGCAGCATCAGGAGCGTGTCGCGGTCGAAGGGCAGCACACGTCCGGGACGCAGGCGACGCCGCTTGATCATGAAAGTGCCGATCACGGTCACGTCGGGCAAAATCGGTTTTTGCCAGAACGCCCGCAGAAAGGACCGCCGCGCCCCATACCGCCGCCCCTGCGCGCCGAGGATATGCGCCTCCACCGCGAGCGCGGTGACGGTGTTTTCCTGCCATTGGTTGGGATGGGCAAGGGCGGCGCGGACATGGGCGAGGGCCTCGTCCCAGCGGTGCAGGTAGATGCCGCAGATCGCCTGCATCAGGGGCAGGAACGCGTTGTCGGCCCCCGCTGCGAGGATCGCCTCGCCGATGTCCCATGCGGCCTCGTCCCGGCCGGATTCCTGCAACCGGCGGGCCAGCTTGATATAGACATGCGCGGCCTCGCTCGGGGTGATGAATTCCGACACGCCGCGACCGAACCGCGCCAGCAGCCGCTCGTAGGCGGCCTCTCGCTCGGGGACGCTCATGACCTCGTGAAAGCACTTGCGCTCCTGCCCGCTCAGGCGTGCGGCGGCGCGGCTGAAAGCGCTGATCGGCGGCGCCACGATCTCGCTGGCGCGGGACATGGCGTAAAGCTCGAGGAAATCGCGCTGCACCGGCTTGCAGGCGGAGAGGTCCACCAGATTGTCGATCCGCGCCACCTGTGCGTGCGCGGCGGTGAAGCGGGCGATGCTCTCGGGCTGATCGGAGAAGACCAGCGCGCCGGCATCGGCGTTCTTTTCGAGGTAGGCCGAGTAAAGCTCGTCCGGCTCGATCTTGGCGGGCCATTCCTTGTGCTTCCACGGCTCTTCGTTGAGGATGTCGCCGCGGCGGATGTGGTAGGCGATGGTGCGACCGCCCTGCGCGGCCATCGCCGCCTCGATCGCCGCCATGTGGCGCGCGACAACCGGGTTGAACCCGATCCGGGCAATGAACCCGCGGAACCGCCCGCGCAGATCGCCGCTGTCCTCCCAAGGGAACTCCACGATCTCGAAACCCTCGTCGAGCAGCACATGCCCTCCGCCCGCGAGATGCGCCGCAAGCCGGTCGGGCGTGCTGTCCTTCAGAAAGGTTCGGAGCGGTTCGGTCTGCGCATCCAGCGCCTCGAAATCGGCGTTGTCGATGAAATGCCTCGCGATGAAGTCCGGGGCAAAGAGATCGGCGGGCGTGTCGAGCTTGGGTGCCATCGCCCCGCGCGGGAACCAGTTGATGCGGAAATCGGTGCCGTAATCCTCGGCCAGACGGATGCTGTTGAGCATCATCAGCAACCGCGCGCCAAGCTGATCCTTGCGCAAACCGATAAACAGGCCGCGGCCCGGATCGGCAGCATTGTCGGGAGCATTCGACATAAAACAACCTTTTCCCGTTGTGGAAAACTCTATACACTCAAGGGAAACAGTCGCAAGCGCTCCCGCTGCCGGGCAGTGGCGAAGGAGTAGGTCGGTTCATGCCAGCAGGGTCCAGGCTAGTGCTGAGCACCTCTCTGGTGCGCCCCACCTCCGCCTTCCTGGAATGGCTGGCCTGGCACCGAATGCTGGGGGCAAGCATCGTCAACGTGCTGATCGACCGCAGGCAGGCCACCGCACACCCCCTTTTGAATGCGCTCGAGGCAGTAGGACTGGTGCAGATCGTACCGGTGGGCGTCGATCCCGACATGAAGGAAGAACCGCACAATTCCGCCCTGCGGGCAGGCGGCATCGAAGGCGCGGAGAGTGGTGGCTATGGCCTCTTTCTCGGGCCGGACGAGTATTTCCGCATCCACAGCACGGCACAGACCATCCCCTCGCTGATGCACGGGGCCGGGGGTGCGGACGTGCTGTCGGTGCCGGTCTGCGAGGCAGGGACCGGGGGGCACGAGCATCACGCGCCGGGACCGGTGCTGCACTTGGCGCGCCCGGTGGCCGCGCCGGGACCGGGCGCGCCGTTGCGCAGCGTGGTGCGGCTGGGCCTCTTTTCGGCACGCACCCCCGAGGTACCGGTGGGGCCGGTTACGGGTGGAGGGCCGGTCAAATGGGTAGACGGCGACGGCAGCCCCCTGCCCGAGCCGCATAGCCGCGTGGCCTGGGCACGGTCCAGGCATGGCGATGCGATGGCGCGCGCCTCGGTCCTGCACATAGCGGCGCCCACCTCGGAAACCCTGCTGCTGCGCGCGCAGCACCTGCCATCCAAGCAACAGCCCGGCCCCGAGGCAATGCTCGCCCGCCTCGCCGATCTGGCGGCGATCGACGGGCCGCCGCACGCGATCGGGCCACGCGCCGCGGCGCTGGAGGCGCAGATCGCCGAAGTGATGGCGCTGCCCGGGGTGGCCGACGCGCAAGCCGGGCTCGAGGCCGAGGAGCGCGAGACGCTGGCGAAGATTCTTCCCGCGGCGGCCCCACCCCCCGCCGCAGAGCGCCTCGCCCCCGAGACAGAGAGCGCGGGCGAGGCGCAGGACGCGGCTTCTGCCGAACCCGCGCTGCCCGAGTGGTTCGCCGAGATCCATGCCGGCGGCGACCGACAGGGCTTTTACACCCGGCTCGAACATCACGCGGTCATGTGCATCCGCCGCGATCCCGCGCGGCTTGTCGTGACCTTCGACAACCTCTCCAATGTCAACGACCTCTCGCCCGGGCGCGAGCCCTGGGCCTATCGCTTCGTGCGAGAAAACGGCTGCTCGCACCTGTCGGTCATGGCGCGGCGCAAGGACTGGTACCGCTGCCCGCAACTCATCGCGTATCTCGAAAAGCTCAGCGATGACGGGCTGTTCGCGGAGTTCGACAAGGTCTGGCTGACCGGCACCTCGATGGGCGGTTTCGCGGCGCTGGCCTTCTCGTCGCTCGCACCTGGCGCCACGGTCATCAGCTTCAACCCGCAGACCACGCTCGATGACGCGCTCGTGCCGTGGGAAGAGCGGTTCGGCATGGGGCGCGCGCGCGACTGGTCCCTGCCGCATTCCGATGCCGCCTTCGAGATCGACGAGGCAGAACGCGTCTTCGTGCTCTACGATCCGTTCTTCCCCCCCGACCGCCGCCACGTCGAGCGGCTGGAGGGTGACAACGTCACCCCGCTCAAGACATGGTGTTCGGGCCATTTCTCGCCGGTCTTTCTGCGCCGGGCCAACCTATTGAAGCCGGTCATGCAGCACGCGCTCGACGGGACACTGACGCCCTCGGTGTTCTATACCCTCTACCGCGAGCGCCGCCTCCTGCCGTGGTACCGCAAGGCCTTGCAGACCAACCTTCAGGAGCGCGGGCACGATCGGCTCGCGCGCATCGTCAGTCCTGCTTTCCGCAAGATCAAGCGTGAGGCCGCCGAATGACCGCGCCGCAGGATTTCGCAGCCGCGCTTCCCGCGCCCGCCCTCGGCGGCAGCCATGTCATAATGACCACGATGAAGAACGAGGGGCCGTTCATCCTCGAATGGGTGGCACACAACCTCGCCATCGGGTTCACCGGATTGGTCATCTTTACCAATGATTGCGAGGACGGCACCGACCGGATTGCCGACCGGCTGACCGAGCTGGGCTATGCCAGCCACCGGCCCAACGATGTGTCGGACGGCGCGCCGCCGCAGCACAAGGCGTTGCGCCGCGCCACCGCGCACCCCTGGGTGCGCGAGGCCGAGTGGCTGATGTGCCTCGACGTGGACGAGTTCATCAACCTTCGCGAAGGTCTGACGACCCTGCCGGGAATGATATCCGCCATGGGCGATTGCGATGCGGTGTCCTTCGCGTGGAAGCTCTTTGGCTGCGGCGGGGTCGAGGGCTACGAGGATCGCCCGGTGACCGAGCAGTTTACCCTCGCCGATATCGAGGACGATCCCGCCAACGGCCGCGCCACCGGTTTCAAGACCCTGTTCCGCAACAACGGGCTTTTCCGCAAGTACAACCCCCACCGCCCCAAGGGCGTGCCCGAGGATCGCGAGGGGGATGTGCGCTGGTCCGATTGCGGCGGCAACCTGCGGGAGATGAGCCAAGTGGGATGGCGCGCCTGGCCCGGCTTCAGCCACCGATTCGCGCGGCTGCACCACTATTCGGTGCGCTCCATCGACAGCTTCCTCGTGAAGCGCGACCGCGGGCGCACCAACCACATCGCCCGCGAGCAGACCGAGCATTACTGGTCCGACATGAACGTCAACCGCACCGAGGATCGCAGTATCGCGCCCCATGCCGCACAGATGCGCCCCATCCTCGACGCGCTCCGCGCCGATCCGGTGCTTGGCCCGCTTCATGCCGAGGCCTGCGACTGGCACCGCGCCAAGATCGCCGAATTACGCGGTCGCCCCGGCTGGGACGAGTTCCGCGACTGGCTGCGCGAGAACCGGATCGTCACGACAAGTGACATAAAAACAAGGGATTACTGAGCGAGAGACGCTCTCGGAACGTTCGAGCATCTGCCAGGATCGACGGCGCGACTGTATATCGAACCTGAACCGGAACCCCAAGGCACGCCAAACGCCGCGAAGCCGGGGTCGCTCAGGTGGATTTCTTGTAGAGCCGCGTGAGGTCGAAGATATCATCCAGTTCCTCGAACCGGGCGCGGGTGTCGGTCCAGGAGGTCTCCTGCACCGCGGCGATCAGCGCCTCCAGCAACATCATGGTGGAGATGTTTGAATCCCAGGCCGACGGAATCTCGCCCCAGCAGTTGAATATCTGGTCGGCGATCTTGCTCACCGGCGAGGTCCACTGATCGGTGATCAGGATGACGGTCACGCCGCGATCCTTGGCCAGTTCTGCCAGCCGCAGGAGGTTCGTTTCATAGCGGCGGATATCGAACATCAACAGAACGTCGCCGTGCGTCATGTCCAGCACGTAGTGCGGCCAGGTGGCGGCCGAAGAGGTCATATGCGTGACCCGTGGGCGAATCGCCTGAAGATGGGTGAAGGCGTAATCCGCCAGCGCCCGGGTCACCCGACCGCCGACCACGAATAGCTGCCCATCGCAATCGGCCATGCGGTGCACCGCGGCGTCGAAGCGTCCGGTGTCCACATGCGACAATGTCTGGCGCATGTTCTGCATCACCGCATCGGCGAAACGGTTGAGGATATGCGATTCCGGCGCTTCGGATGCCCAGCGCTCGCGCTTCTTCACCGGGCCCGAGACCGTCGCCTCCAACTCGTCGCGAAGCACCTGGTGGAACTGCGGAAAGCTCTGGAAACCCAGCTTCTTGACCATCCGCGCAACCGTCGGGGTCGAAACGCCGGCATTCGCGGCCACGATCGTGATAGAGGCCAGCCCCGCCGCCGGGTAATTCTCGAGCAGCGCATTGGCGAGCTTGCGCTCGGACTGGGTGAGCTGATCGTATTCCGTGCGGATCAGGTCTCGCACTG
Source organism: Roseovarius sp. A46 (assembly GCF_004126395.1). Lineage (NCBI taxonomy): Bacteria > Pseudomonadati > Pseudomonadota > Alphaproteobacteria > Rhodobacterales > Roseobacteraceae > Roseovarius > Roseovarius sp. A46. Next base: position 94,340 of record NZ_PVWS01000010.1, read on the forward strand.
TCTTGGTCGGCTCGGGCATTGTGGCGTTCCCGTCTTGCCCCCATGCAATCAAAGCGCCCGCGCCTCGCACAAGATTCGTGCATCGGGGACGGCCATGAAATTCTCTTCTGAAGATATATTGACAGAATAAAAAAATACAGAAAATAATTGAACAAAGCTCGGGGGGTGTCTTGACCACTGTCAGCAACGCGAATTTCGGACCGGCCGCAGATGTCATCAACCCCGATGGCACGGGCGATGTCGTGCTGATCTGCGAACACGCCTCGAACGCGATTCCCACGCCGCTGAACGGTCTTGGCCTGACCGACGAGGTGCGCGGAAGCCATGTCGCCTGGGATCCGGGCGCGCTGGGCGTGGCGCGGCACTTGTCGCGGGCGCTGAACGCGCCGCTGATCGCCGGACGGGTGTCGCGGCTGGTCTATGATTGCAATCGCGCGCCCGAGAGCCCCAGCGCCATGCCCGCGCAGACGGAGAGGGGCGACATTCCCGGGAATGCGGGGTTGGACGCCGCGGCCCGCGCGGACCGCCTCGCCGCCGTGTATCGCCCGTTCTGCGCGGCGGTGAGCCGGGTGCTGGATTCCCGCGCCGCGCGCGGTGCCCGCACCGCGCTGGTCACGATCCACAGCTTTACGCCGGTGTTCCACGGCCAGACCCGCGACGTGGAAATCGGCATACTGCACGACAGCGACAGCCGGCTCGCCGATGCCATGCTCGCGGCGGCAGACATCCTGCCCGGGCGCGACATCCGGCGCAATGCCCCCTATGGCCCCGGGGACGACGTGACCCACAGCCTCGGGCTGCACGGCGTCGCACGCGGATTGCCCAACGTGATGATCGAGATTCGCAGCGACCTGCTGGCCGACGCAAGCGGCGAGGAACGGATGGCCAGTGAAGTGAAGCGCCTGCTCGATCCCGCGCTCATGGTCGAATCGGTCTGGTCGCGGGAGGGAGCCCATGCCTAGACTTGTTCGCACCTATGTCCGCGGTGTTGACCGGGTGAACCGGGCGCTTGGCCGGTGTGCCATGTATCTCATCTTCGTGCTGATCGGCATCCTGTTGTGGTCCTCGGTCTCGAAGACGTTCTTCCTGCCCTCGCTCTGGACGCTCGAAATGGCCCAGTTCACGATGGTGGCGTATTACATCCTCGGCGGCCCCTACTCGATCCAGCTTGGCTCCAACGTGCGCATGGATCTCTTCTACGGCCAATGGTCGCCCCGCACGCGGGCCTGGGTGGATGCGTTCACGGTGTTGTTCCTGCTCTATTTTCTCGTCGTTCTACTGCTCGGCGGCCTCGGATCGATGGCCTATTCCCTGGGCTATTTCGGCATGACGCCGTCGGAATTCTACGGCGCGCTGATCTCGTCCCTCTTCAGCGACGGGCTGTCCGGCGTCGGCGAAGTGCTGGGCCGCATGGAACGGAGCCCGACCGCCTGGCGCCCCTATCTGTGGCCCATAAAGCTAGTGATGTGCATCGGCATCGTGATGATGATCCTTCAGGCCAGCGCGGAGTTCTTCCGTGATATCGGCCGCATTCGCGGAGAAGAAATCTGATGGCGCACGAGATGATCGCGCTGGTGATGTTCGCGGGCATGATGCTGATGCTCATGACCGGGCAGCGGGTCTTTGCCGCCATCGGATTCGTCGGCGCCCTGGCCGGGGTCCTGTTGTGGGGCACGGGTGGCGTCACGATCCCGTTCTCGGCGGCGATGAAGCTGATGAAGTGGTATCCACTACTGACGCTGCCGATGTTCATATTCATGGGCTATGTGCTGTCGGAAAGCCGCATCGCCGACGACCTCTATCGCATGTTTCACGTCTGGATGGGGCCGGTACGCGGTGGGTTGGCGATCGGTACGATCGGGCTGATGGTGCTGATCTCGGCGATGAACGGGCTGTCCGTGGCCGGCATGGCGATCGGCGCGACCATCGCCCTGCCCGAGTTGCTGCGCCGCGGCTATGACAAGACCATGGTCACCGGTGTAATTCAGGCCGGGTCCAGCCTGGGCATCCTCGTGCCACCCTCGGTGGTGCTGGTTCTGTACGCGATGATCGCGCGCCAGCCGGTTGGCCAGTTGTGGCTGGCCGGGGCGCTGCCCGGCCTGATGATGGCGGGCCTCTTCATCCTCTACATCGCGCTGCGCTGCCGGATTCAGCCGGAGCTGGGTCCGGTTCTGCCCGCGGCAGAGCGCGAGGGCATTTCCCGGCGTGAGAAGATCCGCCTGCTGGGCGCGGGCATCCTGCCGCTGGTCATATTCATGACGATGATGGTCCCCTTCGTGAACGGCTGGACCTCGCTCGTCGAAAGCTCGGCCATCGGCGCGATGACGGCGTTCTTGGCAGCGGTGGTGAAGGGCCGCATGACGCGCGAGGTCTTCGAGAACTCGGTGCGCAGCACGCTGGCCATATCCTGCATGTTCATGTGGATCATCCTCGCGGCACTGGCATTCGGCGCGATCTTTGACGGGCTGGGCGCGGTGCGCGCGATCGAGGGGGTGTTCACCAATTTGGGCCTCGGCCCCTGGGGGATCCTGATCCTGATGCAGCTCAGCTTCATCGTGATGGGCACGTTCCTCGACGATACGGCCATGCTGGTCATCGTTGCGCCGCTCTATGTTCCGCTGGTCGATCAACTCGGTTTCGACCTGATCTGGTATGGCGTGCTCTACACGATCACCACGCAGATCGCCTACATGACGCCGCCCTTCGGCTACAATCTTTTCCTGATGCGGGCGATGGCGCCGCCGGAAATCGGCCTCAAGGACATCTACCGCTCGATCGTTCCGTTCGTTCTGGTGATGGCGCTGGCGCTGGCGCTGGTGATGGTATTTCCGCAAATCGCGCTGTGGCTGCCCGGGCAGGTCTACGGAAACTAACCCAGAACCCCGATAAAACGGGGCCTCAACCAATAGGAGAGAGAAAATGACGACGACAAGACGCAAGTTCATCGCGAGTGCCGGTGCCGGTGCGGTTGGCGCTTCGCTCGCCGCGCCCGCGATCGCGCAATCCAGGATCACGTGGCGCATGCAGACCTATGCCGGTGCCGCGCTGGCCGAGCATGTGGTCAAGCCCGCGATCGACAAGTTCAATGCGATCGCCGGCGACGAGATGCAGATCGAGCTCTACTTCGCGGACCAACTGGTGCCCACGGGCGAGCTGTTCAGCGCCATGCAGCGCGGCACGATCGACGCGGTGCAGTCGGACGACGATTCGATGGCCTCGCCCACGGCGGTGCGGGTCTTCGGTGGCTACTTCCCCTTCGGCACGCGCTATTCGCTGGATGTGCCGGTGTTGTTCAACCAGTATGGCCTGAAGGAAATCTGGGAAGAAGAATACGCCAAGGTCGGGGTCAAGCATATCTCGGCCGGGTCCTGGGATCCCTGCCATTTCGCGACCAAGGATCCGATCCACAGCCTGGCTGACATGAAGGGCAAGCGCATCTTCACCTTCCCGACCGCCGGACGCTTCCTGTCGCAGTTCGGCGTGGTGCCCGTCACCCTGCCATGGGAGGATATCGAGGTCGCGGTGCAGACCGGCGAGCTCGACGGTATCGCCTGGTCGGGCATCACCGAGGACTACACGGTGGGCTGGGCCGACGTGACCGATTATTTCCTGACCAACAATATCTCGGGGGCCTGGATCGGCCACTTCTTTGCCAACATGTCGCGTTGGGAGGAGCTGCCCGACCGGCTCAAGACGCTGCTGACAGTCTGCATGGAGCAGTCGCACTACTACCGTCAGTGGTGGTATTGGGGCGGCGAGGCAGGGCTTCGCGTGAATGGCGAGAAGATGAAGCTGACCACGATCCCCGACGAGGAATGGGAGACCGTGGAAAGCGCCGCCCAGACGTTCTGGAACGAACTCACCGAAGGGGACCCGGTCCGCGAGAAGGTGGTCGGCATCATCCGCGAGTACAACGAGGTCATGCGCCTCGCCGGCCGGCCGTATCGCTACGGCTGAGGCCCTCGCGCCACCCACCAACCAGGGATGCCCCGGCCCCATGCCGGGGCATCCGCACAGATGATCGAACCCGACAGGACAGGATCCGACCCATGCCCGCGCCTCTGACATTCGAAACTCTCAAGGAAAAGACCGCCCACGGCGAGATCGACACCGTTCTCGTCTGCCTCGTGGACATGCAGGGCCGCCTGATGGGCAAGCGCTTCGTGGCCGAGCATTTCATCGAAGGCGCGTGGGAGGAAACCCATTGCTGCAACTACCTGCTGGCCACCGATCTCGAGATGTTCACCGTCGAGGGCTATGCCGCCACCAGCTGGCGCACGGGCTATGGCGATTACGTGATGAGGCCAGACCTCGACACGCTGCGCCCGGTGCCGTGGCTGGAGGGAACGGCGATGGTGCTGTGCGACGTGCTGGACCACCACACCCACGAAGAGGTGCCGCACAGCCCGCGCACCATTCTCAAGCGCCAGATCGCGCGGCTGGCCGGCATGGGCCTGACCCCGATGATGGCGACCGAGCTGGAATTCTTCCTGTTCGCGAAAGGCTATGACGAGATCCGCAAGTCGGGCTTTCGCGATCTGGAGCCGATCAGCGCCTATAACGAGGACTACCACATCCTCCAGACCACCAAGGAAGAGCATGTGCTGCGCCCGGTGCGCAACCATCTTCGCGCGGCCGGGATTCCGGTCGAGAACACCAAGGGCGAGGCCGAGACCGGCCAGGCCGAACTGAACATCAAATACGGCCCGGCGCTGGACTGCGCCGATTATCACGCGATCGCCAAGAACGCGGTCAAGGAAATCGCCTGGGCGCAGGGCCACGCGGCCAGCTTCCTGCCCAAGTGGCACGCCGACCGGGTCGGTAGCTCCAGCCATGTGCATCAGTCCTTGTGGGCCGATGGCCACAACGCCTTTCACGACGCCGAGGGCTCGCATGGCATGTCGCAGCTGATGCACAACTACCTGGCCGGGCTGATCGCCCACGCGCCCGACATGACCGTGTTCCTCGCGCCCTATGTGAATAGCTACAAGCGGTTCCAGAAGGGCACGTTCGCCCCCACCGGTGCCGCCTGGTCGGTGGACAACCGCACCGCCGGGTTCCGCCTGTGCGGCGAAGGCACGAAGGCGGTGCGGATCGAATGCCGGATCGGTGGGTCCGACCTTAACCCCTATCTCGCGATGGCCGCGCAGATCGCGGCCGGAATCAAGGGGATCGAAGACGAGATGGACCTGCAGCCGCCGTTGTCCGGCGACGCCTACGAGGCAAAGGATGGCAACCAAATTCCCGGCACCCTTCGCGACGCCGCCGACGCGCTGGAGGGCTCGGCCATGCTGCGCGAAGCCTTCGGCGATGCGGTTGTCGATCACTATGTTCGCGCCGCCCGCTGGGAGCAGGAGGAATTCGACCGGGTGGTGACCGATTACGAGATCGCCCGCGGCTTTGAGCGCGCCTGAAGAGGATATCATGACGCAAACACTGACATGCATCTCGCCGATCGACGGATCGGTGTTCGCCGAACGCCCGGTCCTGAGCCGCGCAGAGGCGGACGGCGCGGTGGCGCGGGCGCGCGCCGCACAAGCCGACTGGGCAGCCTGGCCACTGGCCGATCGGGTCGACCTAGTGCGCAAGGGCATCGCGCGCGTGGGCGAGATGAACGACGAGATCGTGCCGGAACTGGCCCGGATGATGGGCCGCCCGGTCCGCTACGGCGGCGAATTCGGCGGCTTCGAGGAGCGCGGCAGCCACATGGCGGACATCGCCGAGGCGGCGCTGGCGCCCATCGTGATCGAATCCAGCGACGCCTTCGAGCGCCGGATCGAGCGCGAGCCGCACGGCGTGGTGCTGGTGATCGCCCCCTGGAACTATCCTTGGATGACGGCGATCAACACCGTCGCCCCGGCGCTGATCGCCGGCAACACGGTGATGCTGAAACACGCCACGCAGACGCTGCTAGTGGGCGAACGCATGGTCCGCGCCTTTGTCGAGGCGGGCGTGCCTGCCGACGTGTTCCAGAACGTCTTTCTCGACCATGACACCACCAGTGCCCTGATTGCCGCGCGCAGCTTCGACTTCGTCAACTTCACCGGCTCGGTCGGGGGCGGCCAGGCGATGGAACGGGCCGCGGCGGGCACCTTCACCCCGCTGGGGCTGGAGCTGGGCGGCAAGGATCCCGGCTATGTGCTGGAAGACGCCGATCCGGCCGCGGCGGCGGCCGGACTCATCGATGCGGCGATGTTCAATTCGGGACAGTGCTGCTGCGGGATAGAGCGGATTTATGTCCATGAAAGCCTTTATGACGCGTTCGTCGCGCAAGCGGTCGATATCGTACGCACCATGAAGCTGGGCAATCCGCTGAACAGTGAAACCACCATCGGACCGATGGCCAGCCGCCGCTTTGCCGATCTGGTACGCACCCAGATCGCCGAGGCCGTGGCCGCCGGCGCCACCGCGCATATCGACACCTTCCCCGAGGATGACGGCGGTGCCTACCTGACACCGCAGATATTGACCGGCGTCACCCACGACATGCGCGTGATGCGCGAGGAGAGCTTCGGACCGGTCGTGGGCATCATGCCGGTCCGCGACGACGCCCACGCCATCGCGCTCATGAACGACAGCGAGTTCGGGTTGACCGCCGCGCTCTGGACCCCGGACGCCGGGCGCGCGGCGCGGATCGGTCGACAGCTTCAAACCGGCACCGTATTCATGAACCGCGCCGATTACCTCGATCCCGCGCTGTGCTGGACCGGCTGCAAGAATACCGGGCGCGGCGGCGGGCTGAGCGTGATTGGCTATCACAACCTGACCAGACCGAAATCCTATCATTTCAAGAAAGGGGCATCATGAACCTGACAGGCAACTGGACCTATCCCACCGTCATCAAGTTCGGCGCCGGCCGCATTGACGAACTGCCCGGCGCCTGCGCCGACGCGGGGATCACCAGGCCGCTGCTGGTCACCGACAAGGGGTTGGCCGACCTGCCGATCACGCGCCAGGCGCTGAATATCCTCACGCAGGCCGGCATCGAGGTGGCGCTGTTCGCGCAGGTCGATCCCAATCCGAACGAGATCAACCTCGCCGACGGCGTCGCGGCGTTCCGCGACGGGGGCCATGACGGGGTGATCGCCTTCGGCGGCGGCTCGGGGCTGGACCTGGGCAAGATGGTCGCCTTCATGGCCGGGCAGACCCGCCCGGTCTGGGATTTCGAGGATATCGGCGACTGGTGGACCCGCGCCGATGCAGAGGCCATAGCGCCGATCATCGCGGTGCCGACCACCGCTGGAACCGGCTCCGAGGTCGGGCGAGCGAGCGTCATCACCAATTCGCAAACCCACGTGAAGAAGATCATCTTTCACCCGAAGGTGCTGCCGCGCGTGGTGATTTGCGACCCGGAACTGACCGTGGGGATGCCCAAATTCATCACCGCAGGCACCGGCCTTGACGCCTTCGCCCATTGTGTCGAGGCGTTCTCCAGCCCGCATTACCACCCGATGAGCCAGGGCATCGCGCTCGAGGGGATGCGGCTGGTCAAGGAATATCTGCCCCGCGCCTATGCCGACGGCACCGATATCGAGGCCCGCGCCCACATGATGAGCGCAGCGGCGATGGGATCGACTGCGTTTCAGAAGGGCCTGGGCGCGATTCATGCCCTCAGTCACCCGATTGGCGCGATCTACGGCACCCATCATGGCACCACCAACGCGGTCTGCATGCCGGCGGTTCTGGAGCTGAACGCAACGGAAATTGCGGACCGGTTCGACAAGGCCGCCGCCTATCTCGGCATCGAAGGCGGCTTCGACGGGTTCCGCGATTTCGTGCAGCGGCTGAACGACCGCTTGAACGTGCCCCGCCGTCTGTCAGAGATGGGCGTGGGCCGCGACCGGATCGACGATCTGACCGACCTGGCGCTGACGGATCCCAGCTGCGGCGGCAACCCGGTAACACTGACGCGCGAGAACGTGCGGGCGCTGTTCGACAAGGTTATCTGACGCCGAACATTGCCTGTCTGAGCGAAAGCCTTCGAGGTCCCCTCAGGGACACGGCTCCGGTGATGCCGTGGTCTGGACCGTTGCCCTGCGACACGGAGCCCGCCCGTGCGATAGGCACATCGGTATGGCGTTGAACCAGTATCATGTCGGTGCCCAGCGCCCCGACCTCGGACCGAAGTATGCATCCGGGGTGATCTCGACCGAAGGCAAGCGCGTGCGGGAGGGCGACGAAAACTGGTCGGTTCAGCCAAAAGCGCTTTCGCGCGCAGGCCTGTTGCGCCCAAAACGACTTTACCCGGACAGCCCCGTTACCGGCATCCTGAGCCAAATCTTCAAACACCTGATCCGGAAAATGGCGGAGGGTATGAGCTTCGAACTGTCGAGCAACAAGAAGTGAGTTAATAATTCCGGACACCAGCCGGACACAGCACAAAAGGCTGACACCAGAATTCAGTATCCACGCCCTGGAGCAAACCCTCCGACTTCCAGTCGGACCTGCTTCAGCGTGAAAGAATCGTGTTATGATCGTACCCTCAGAAAAATGAGCCGCAGCCGGGTCGAAGGCTCATTTTTCTG
>NZ_PVWS01000109.1:0-255 GCF_004126395.1 Roseovarius sp. A46
AGGTAAGGCAACAGCGCGAAGACTGGTTCAGGCATCGTATTCCGGCTGTGTCGGCCCGGCCCGAGCGCGTTGTCTTCATTTATGAAACCTCGGTGAAAACCAACCTGACCCGGCTGCGGGGATGGGCACCGCGCGGGGATCGCCTGGTCATGGACGCACCGTTCGGCTCGTGGGGCACGCAGACGTTCATCGCGGGGCTCACCGCCAATGCCATGATTGCGCCGTGGGTGATCAAGGGTGCTATGGATGGCTTGG
>NZ_PVWS01000110.1:0-253 GCF_004126395.1 Roseovarius sp. A46
TTGGCCTTGTTCTTGGTAGAAGACGGCGCGTCGATGATTGTCGCATCCACCAGCGTGCCGGAGCGGAGGGTCATGCCCTTGTTGGCCAGATAGGCATTCACCTCGGCAAAGATCGCCTCGGTCAGCCTGACCTGCCACGGGATTTTTCCTCCACTTGGAACTAGAGTCCGACCCAACGAAGGGACGGACAATGAAGCGATCAAGATTTTCGGAAGAACAGATCATCGGCATTTTGACCGAGCATGAGGCTGGC
>NZ_PVWS01000111.1:0-252 GCF_004126395.1 Roseovarius sp. A46
TGGCCGAGGAGACGCTTTACGACAGCGAGGCGATGCGGCGGTTCGCCGGGGTCGAGTTGGGCGATGACCGTATCCCTGACGAGACCACGATCCTCAACTTCCGCCACCTGCTGGAACGGTATCGGCTTGGCCTGCCACTGAACTTTCATCCAGCCGGAACCGGAGCCCTTTGGGTTGATACGCCGACAGGCGCAGGTGGAGCAACCGACAGATGCGCGGAGCTTTCAGGTGGCGCAGCGCGGCTGTTGGTTG
>NZ_PVWS01000112.1:0-251 GCF_004126395.1 Roseovarius sp. A46
CCTTCTTCTTCATCGCATCACGCAGGCTGGGAAAGGCGGGCTGTTTCGGCATCGGCAGGACTCCTCTGGCGGACGCCCCAAACCTATCAGATTAGGCAGAAAGTCGCAGGTTTTTCAGACGTTCCTATGGGACAAGTTCGTCACGGCAGCGCCACGACCACGCACGCCGTCAGAGCTGCAATACAGCGATCGCAGGCTTCGCTCTCGGAGTTGAGCCGGGAGTTGGGGATCAACCCAAAAACTGTTGCGAA
>NZ_PVWS01000113.1:0-250 GCF_004126395.1 Roseovarius sp. A46
TGGCCGAGGAGACGCTTTACGACAGCGAGGCGATGCGGCGGTTCGCCGGGGTCGAGTTGGGCGATGACCGTATCCCTGACGAGACCACGATCCTCAACTTCCGCCACCTGCTGGAACGGTATCGGCTGACCGAGGCGATCTTTGCCGAGGTGAATGCCTATCTGGCCAACAAGGGCATGACCCTCCGCTCCGGCACGCTGGTGGATGCGACAATCATCGACGCGCCGTCTTCTACCAAGAACAAGGCCAA
>NZ_PVWS01000114.1:0-248 GCF_004126395.1 Roseovarius sp. A46
GGCGCGAGGACGTTCACGGACATGTTCGAGGCCATAGCAGAGGTCTGCGATCTCTACTCGCCACAAGAATGCTGGAAATACTTCAAGGCTGCTGGATATGTCTCAGGTTAAAGGCGGAATGCTTTAGTATCCACGCCCTGGAGCAAACCCTCCGACTTCCAGTCGGACCTGCTTCAGCGTGAAAGAATCGTGTTATGATCGTACCCTCAGAAAAATGAGCCGCAGCCGGGTCGAAGGCTCATTTTTCT
>NZ_PVWS01000115.1:0-245 GCF_004126395.1 Roseovarius sp. A46
TCCGCGAAGAAGTCGCGATGCGGTTCGAGCTTACCCTTGCCTCTGGGGCGACCTTGGGGAGCCGCGCGGGCCTGACCGGTGCGGCGGACCGCAAGACCCCAACGTGCCCCGGTGGCAGGCGATACCTGATCCTGCCCTGAAAAAGTGGACGGGGTCAGGCCGCCATGCGCTCCATGTCGGCCGGTGATCTGTAGCCTATCGCGGAATGCAGGCGGCGTGAATTGTAGAATCCTTCGATGTAGGCG
>NZ_PVWS01000116.1:0-242 GCF_004126395.1 Roseovarius sp. A46
GAGATTGGTGAGGGAGCCGGGTTATCAGCCGTATCTCGCCTTGAAGCCTGCGCCTTTCCACAGGTTCCAGCCAATGGCCGCAAGACGGGTCAGGACTTGCATTTTGGCACCCCCCAGGAACCGGGTTCGGCGCAGGCCCCAGTGCCGCTTCCAGTGGCCAAAAATCGCCTCCACCCGCCCGCGTGTGACGCCGATTTCAACGTTCCGGGCACGCTCCTGTGGCGTCAGTTTGCGCCTGCGAA
>NZ_PVWS01000117.1:0-219 GCF_004126395.1 Roseovarius sp. A46
CCAGCAGCAGCGCCCGGAACAGCGTGAGCGCCGGATAACCGGGACGACCGGTCTGAACCTTCACTTCCCCCGCAGGTAAAAGCGCCGCAAGGCGATCCCAGTCAATCAGCGCCTCCACCCCATCCAGGGCACAAAGCGCCGGGTGGTCGAACAACTCCTGCGGAGCAAACAAGGCGGGCTGGGTCGAAAAACTCTGTCTCATGACAAAACATACCCCAC